>NZ_JBHVHF010000089.1:0-26209 GCF_042800315.1 Streptomyces sp. NPDC057638 | reverse complement strand
ATCCTCCAGGTCGCGCGGCGCCATCCGTACCGTGCCGCCGAGGCCGTCGGCGGTGGCGACCGTGGCGTCGCAGTCGGCGACCGCGAAGTACGGCAGCCACCGCGCGCCGGTCTCCGCCGGGTCAGAGGCCAAGGGGACCACACCGCCGAACATCGCGTCCACACCTCCGTCCTCCGGGTGTGTCATCGTGTACGACCCGCCGGGGAAGGCCATCACGGAGGTGCCCCAGCCGAAGACGGCGGCGTAGAAGGCCAGCGCGGCCTCCTGGTCGGGGGTGTACAGCTCCACCCAGACCAGGCTGCGGGTGCTGCCCGCCGTGTCGAGTCCCTTGTTGGCGCCGGGCTGCCAGATGCCGAAGGAGCATCCGGTGGGATCGGAGAAGATCGCCATCCGGCCGAGGTCGGCGACGTCCATCGGCGGGAGGTGGACCTGTCCGCCCGCACCGCGCACCGCGTCGGCCGTGGCATCGGCGTCCGGGGTCTGGAAGTAGACGTTCCAGGAGGGCGGGCCCTCGTCGGACGGGACGGTCATGGCGCCCGCCACGGTCCCCCCGTCGAGCTGGAACATCCCGTAGCCGCCCATCTCGGGGCCCGCCGTGCGGAAGGTCCAGCCGAGGACACCACCGTAGAAGCGCCGCGCACCCTCCAGATCGGGGGTGCCGAGGTCGAGCCAGTTGGGGGACCCGGTGACATAACGGGTGGTGAGCATGGTGTGCTCCTTCGTGCTGCGGTCCCGTCACCCTGTCGTTCCCGAGTCTGCTCCCGTTCCGGGGCGGACGCACCCGTAGCCCGGCGGGGCGCCGTCAGCACCGGTACGGCGGTACCGCCGGTACGCGCTGTCAGTGTCCCCGGTGGTCCCGTTCGCCCGGAGCGGCGGCGCCGGGGGCGGCGGGCGGGTGGTGCGGGTCGTAGCCGGGGATCGTGCCGTCCGGCTTGGCGACCAGCAGCAGGCCCGCCATGCCCAGGTCGGAGTGGCTCTGCACATGGCAGTGGTACATCCACGCCCCCGCGCCCACGCCCTCGCCCGCGATGACCTGGAAGCCGAAGGAGTCGGCCGGGCCGGTGATCTTGTTGTCGACCATCCGGCTGACGTCGGAGGGACCGGAGAGCAGACCGGTGCGGTTGTCGGCCCAGCGGTGACCGTGGACATGGAAGGTGTGGTAGTACTCGCCGTGCGTGATCATGACAATCTCGACCCGGTCACCGACGGTCATCCGGAAGTCGGGTCCCACCGGGCGGTTGTTGACGGTCATGTCGTTGAAGACGATGGTGAACTGCTTGTCGGGCAGCACATCGCCCGCCCGGCGCACCACCACCGGGCCGTAGAGGCCCCTGCGGATGCCGCCCGTGCCGTGGTCACCGCCGACGACATGGTCGTGGTAGTGCCAGTAGCCAGCGCTCCCCGGCCGCCAGGTGCCGTCGGCGCGGCGGCCCGGGGCGTGGGTGCGCCAGGTGTAGGTACGGGTGGCGCCGGGCTCGACATGGCTGCGGCTGAACCGGGTGCCGTCATTGGCGATGTCGTAGTCGACGCCGTGGACATGGAGGCTGACGGGCACGTCGAGGGTGTTCTCGAACGCGATATGGAGGGTGTCGCCCTCGGTCAGCTCGATCATCGGGCCGGGGATGGCGGCCCCGCCCTTCTCCAGCCCGTATCCCAGCTGTCCGTCGGGCAGCCGTTCCGCGTAGAGCCGCATATGGCGCACCCGGCCCCCGGCGGGCGCGGTGCGTACGGGCGCGGCCGTGGTGCTGGTTTCGGCCATCGCGCCGTCGGGACCCGCGCCGTCGGGGCCCGCGCTGGCGGTCCCGGCGGAGGCGAGCGAGAGGGCCGTGGTGGTGCCCGCGGCCACCGCTCCCCCGGCCAGCACCCTCCGATGGAAGCCTCGCCGGTCCATACCACTGTCCATACCGAACTCTCCGCTCTCGTCGGGAGATTGACGGGTCGGGGCGTTACGGGCCGCGTCAGCGCCGGGCCATACCGTAACCGGCCACCCCTTGTTTATCCACAGCAAGGACAAAGTTCGCCCTGTTCCGGTCGTAGCTCTTGGCGGACCGTCAAAAGACGTCTACTTTCCTGGGTCGTGTCTTCCTCGGCTGTTGTCGTGACCACAGAAGGTGGGTGACCTATGCAGCACACACCACGACGTCACAGGCCAAGACCGCGCGGGCGGGCCCTCGCCGCGCTCCTGGGGTCCGGAGCGCTCACCCTCTCCCTGCTCTCCGGTGCCGGTCCGGCCCAGGCCAGGACCGCCCCGGAACCGACCGCGCGCCCCCTCGCCCTCCCCTCACCGCCCGGTGGCCGAAACGTGCGGGTACTGGTCTTCCACGCCTCGGCCACCGCCGAGTCGCCGACCGTGGACGCCGGGATCGCGGCGATCGAGACCCTCGGACTGACCGGCCCCGCCCCGGGCCGGTTCAGCACCGAGGCCACCGACGATCCATCGGTCTTCACCGACGCCACCCGGCTGGGCCGGTACAACTCGGTGGTCTTCCTCACCGGGGGCGGCGATGTCCTCGACCCGGAACAGGAGGCCGGTCTTGAGGCGTATATGGAGGCCGGGGGCGGCTTCCTCGGCATCCATGACGCGGCGCGGACCGAACCGTACTCGGACTGGTTCACCGGGCTGGTCGGCGCCCGTCCCACCGGGGCCGCCAGCACGGTGCAACGGGCCGTGGTCGAGGTCGGCGACCGGGTCCACCCCGCCACCAAGTCCCTGCCGCTCCAGTGGAAGCGACCCGACCGGTGGTTCAACTGGGCGGTCAGCCCCTCCGGGAACGTCCACACCGTGGCCCGGGTGCGGGAGAGCTCCTACACCCCGCCCGCCGGGGCCAACGGCTGGGACCACCCCGTGTCCTGGTGCCGTGACTACGACGGCGGACGCTCCTTCTACACCGCCATGGGCGGCACCGCCGACACCTTCGCCGAGACCGACTTCCGCGACCATCTGCGCGGCGCGCTCGCCTGGACCAGCAGGCTCAGCCGGGCCGACTGCAAGGCCACCATCGCCTCCCACTACACCGCCGAGCGGGTCACCCGGCCCAACCAGCCCGGCCAGAACGACCAGATCGGCGAGCCGCACGGGCTCGTCATCGCCCCCGACGGCAAGGTCTTCTCCATCGGCCGCGGCGGCGCGGACTCCACCCGGCCCGTGGTCACCGACTGGAACCACCCCGACATCGGCAAGGGCCGGGGCGAGATCCATGTCTACGACCCGGCGACCCGGCAGGTCACCCTCGCGGGCTCGCTCACGGTCTTCGGGAACAAGGGCGGCGGGGACGAGCTGACCAAGAACGAGGAGGGGCTCCTCGGTATCGCGCTGGACCCCCGGTTCCTGACCAACGGCTGGGTCTACCTCCACTACACCCCGCACGAGCGGATCGACCGCACCGCCCGGACCGCCGAACGCCGTGTCTCCCGCCTCACCTACGACCACACCACCGGCAGACTGGACCCGGCCAGCGAGAAGGTGCTGCTGAGCTGGCCCGTACAGATCCACAGCTGCTGTCACGCGGGCGGCGGAATGGCCTGGGACTCGCGGGGCAATCTCTACATCGCCACCGGGGACAACAACTCCTCCGGCTTCGTCGGCGGCTACTCCGGCAACAACCCCCAGCCCACCTTCCAGGGCCGGGCCTTCGCCGACGCCCGCCGCACCTCCGGCAACACCAACAACCTCAACGGCAAGATCCTGCGGATCCGCCCGCAGCCGGACGGCACCTACACCCTCCCCGAGGGCAACCTCTTCACCGGCCGCGAACCCGACGAGGGCGGCGGCAAGACCCGGGGCGAGATCTATGTGATGGGCGTGCGCAACCCCGCGCGCATCTTCGTCGACACCACGACGGACATCCTGTACGCGGGCTGGGTCGGCCCGGACGCGGGCACCCCCTCGCCCGTCTGGGGCCCGGCCAAGTACGACACCTTCGCCGCCATCACCACGGCGGGCAACCACGGCTGGCCGTACTGCATGGGCAACAACCAGCCGTACCGGGACCGCAATCTGCCCGACCCCGGCAAGCCGCTGGGCTGGTACGACTGCGCCAAACCGAGGAACGAGTCCCCGTACAACGACGGACTGGTCAATGTCCCGCCCATCACCCCGAACACCATCTGGTACGCGCCGCAGGGCGGCGCCCCCGACTTCCCCCGCGACGCCGCCGGAGTGCCGAGCTACCAGCTGGACCAGCAGAAGCTGCTGCTGCCGTGGCTGCGCGGCGGCAGCCAGGCGACCATGAACGGGCCGGTCTACCGCCATGACCCCGCCAGCGCCTCGCCCGTCAAGTGGCCCGCCTACTGGGACGGCAAGTGGTTCATCGGCGACTTCTACGACAGCGGCGGCCAGCCCCGGCACGCCGTCCTCACCGACCCGAAGACCCTCGGCAGGGGCGGGCTCCCCGTCCACGCCGAATCCCTGAAGCGGATCGTCCCCACCGGCACCGCGGGCATCCGCAACCTCATGGACTGGCGGTTCGCGCCCGACGGCTCGCTCTACGTCCAGGACTACGGCGGCGGCTTCTTCACCTCCGACGCCCGCTCGGCGCTCTGGCGGATCACCTACACCGGCGGCGAGCCGACCCCGCCCGCCGGTCAGCTGGCCCGGAAGGCGGTGGCACGGTGACGCGCGCACGGCACACACACCGGAGGTCCGGCCTCATGACGGCGCTCGTCGCCGCCGTCGCGATGGTCACCGGGCTCCTCTCCCAGGCGGCGTACGGACGCGGGGAACCCGTCGGCGAGGAGCGCCCGGCGGTGGCCCAGACCCTGACCTGGACCGCCGGTGACCCCATCGACCGCTATCTCACCTTCCCCACCACGGCCGTCGCGGGCCGCACCACCCTCGTCTTCGAGAACAGCGCCGCCACCGGCAACACCACCGGGATGCCGCACAGCCTGACCTTCGACACCACCGACCCCGAGTACAACCACGATGTCCCGCTCAACATCCTCGCCAGCCCCACCGACGACCGGGGCGGCCGGTACACCGCCGAGGTCACCCTCACCCCCGGCCGCTACCGCTTCTTCTGCACCCTCCCCGGCCACGGCGCCATGCAGGGCATCCTCACCGTCACCGACGGCGGCGGCCAGGACACCGCGCCCCCGGCCACCGACGCCCGGGTGAGCGGGACACAGAACGCCGACGGCGCGTACGTGGGACAGGCGACCGTCACCCTCACCGCGACCGACGACGGCTCCGGCGTGGACCGGATCGAGTTCGCCACCGGCCCCGGCGCCCCCTGGCAGCCCTACACCACACCCGTCGTCGTCTCCACCGTCGGCGCGCACGCCCTGCGCTACCGCGCCACCGACCGGGCCGGGAACACGGCGGCCGAGAAGACCGCCTCCTTCCGGGTCGCGCCACCCCCCAGCGACGACACCACCCCGCCCCAGACCTCCGCGACCGTCGACGGCCGGCGGGACGGACAGGGCCGCTACCTCGACCAGGCCACCGTCACCGTGACCGCGTCCGACACCGGCTCCGGCGTCAACACCATCGAGTACGCCCTGGGCGCCGACGGCGCCTGGCAGCCCTACACCGCGCCCGTCGCGACCCACACCACGGGCACCCACACCCTCCGCTACCGCGCCACCGACCGGGCGGGCAACGCCTCCGCCGCCCAGGCGGTGACCTTCACCGTCGTCCCCACCCCGGCGCCCGACACGGAACCCCCGGTCACCGCCGCCGACATCACCGGAGCCCGCGACTCCGACGGCGCCTACCTCGGCGCCGCCACGGTCTCCATCGCCGCCACCGACACCGGCGGCTCCGGCGTCGCCCGGATCGAGTACTCCCTCGACGGCGGGCCCTACCTCGCCCACACCGCGCCGCTCATCGTCGACCGGACCGGCTTCCACACCGTGCTGCACCGCGCCACCGACCACGCGGGCAACACCTCCCAGGCCCACCGGGTCGGTTTCACCGTGGTACGCGGCGGCGGAGTGCCCGCGCCGCGCTGCCCCGAATGGGACGAACGGCTCACCGTCATCGTCGGCACCGCCGACAGCGGAGTGCCCAACCGGATGACCCGCTCCCGCTGCACCGTCAACGAACTCATCGAGGACGAGAAGGACTGGTCCTCGCACGCGCTCTTCCTCAAACACGTCGACGCGGTGCTCGACCGGCTGCTCACCGAAGGCGTCCTCGACGCCCGCGAACACCGCGTCGTCTACGCCGCCGCAAAACGCTCCGGCATCGGCAGGCCCGGCCAGAACACCGGCTACCGCGACCTCTTCGACGGCACCCAGGCGTCCTTCGAGCGCTGGCAGCACGTCGGCGGCGGCTCATTCGCGCTCACCGCCGACGGCTCGATGACCAGCGGCACCACCCGGGGCGGCCTCGGCATGCTCTGGTTCCCCTGGCAGCGGTACGGAGACTTCTCCCTCCGGCTCCAGTGGCGCGACGACGGCCCCGGCACCACCCACGCCAACAGCGGCGTCTTCGTCCGCTTCCCCCAGCCACACGACCACCCCGAGGAACCCCGCCCCGAATGGGTCGCCATCAAGTACGGCCATGAGATCCAGGTGCTGGACCGGCCCGACGGCGATATGTACAAGACCGGTTCCGTCTACGGCTTCGACCGGGTCGGACTCGGGCAGGCCGGAGTGACGCCGAAGGGGACGTGGAACGACTACGAGATCCGGGTGGTGGGGCAGAGCTACTCGGTGTACCGGAACGGGGTGCTGATCAACCAGTTCGAGAACGTGGGGGGTCAGGAGTTCGTGCCGCCGCGGGCGGATGATCCGGGGTCGGACGGGCGTCGCTACGCGACGGGGTTCCTGGGCCTCCAGGTCCATGGCACATCCGACGTCATCTCCTACCGCCATATCCGTATCCAGCGCCTCTAGCCCCCACGGGCCGGGCCCCTCCCTTCCGTGGGGCCCGGACCCCCCACCACCGTTTGTGGGCAACGGTGGTGGGGATCTGGGCCTCACCACCGCTTGTGGGCACGCCGTTCCGCGCGGCGGAACGGGGGGGCACAAGCCCACGACCTGGGTAACCGGGCCCCACTCGCCCCGCCCCGGCGAGGCCGTGCCCTCGCACCTGGGCGCGACCCACGGGGTACGGGCACAAGGTGCGGCCCTCAGCGGGATCCGGTGCGCGGTGGCGCGGACCGTTGCGGGTTAGGCCGGGTACGGGGCTGGGCGATGGGAACACCTGCCCGGCAGGGGGTTCCCGTGTGCCCACCCGTTCCGCCCAGCGGAACGGCCTGCCCACAACGGGCGGGAACCCGCCTGCCCACAACGCGGGGGTCCGGTTAGTGCGCGGGGCGGGCGCGGGAGGGTTGGACGCGTTTGGGTTCGCCCGGCATCTTGGGGTACTCCGGCGGGTACGGCAGGTCGCCGAGCCCGTGCTCGGCCTCGTCCCGCGCCGCCACCTCCAGCAGCGCCTCCAGCCCGTACCGCCGCTCGTCCATCCCCGCGTGCACATCCCCCACCTCCGCGTACCGCCCCGGCATCGTCACGATGTCGAAGTCCTCCGGCACCGCGTCGTCGATCTCCTCCCACCGCAGCGGCGCCGACACGGGCGCGTGCGGCCTGGGCCGTACCGAGTAGGCGGAGGCGATGGTGCGGTCCCGCGCGGTCTGGTTGTAGTCGACGAAGATCCGCTCCCCGCGTTCCTCCTTCCACCATTTGATGGTCACCCGGTCGGGCATCCGCCGTTCCAGCAGCCGCCCGCAGGCGATGGCGCAGCGGCGCACCTGGGTGAAGGTCCAGCGCGGTTCGATGGGGACGAAGACATGGAGCCCGCGTCCGCCGGAGGTCTTGGGCCAGCCGCGCATCCCGAGCCCGACGAGGATGTCGCGGAGTTCGTGGGCGGCGCGTACGGCGTCGGTGTAGTCGGTGCCGGGCTGCGGGTCGAGGTCGAGGCGGAGTTCGTCGGGCCGGTCGGTGTCGTCCCTCCGTACCGGCCAGGGGTGGAAGGTGACGGCGCCGAGGTTGGCCGCCCACACCACGGCGGCGGGTTCGGTGGGGCACAGTTCGTCGGCGGAGCGGCCGCTGGGGAAGGTGATGTGGGCGGTGGGGATCCAGTCGGGGAGGTTCTTCGGCGCCCGTTTCTGGAAGAAGGACTCGCCGGTCACCCCGTCGGGGTAGCGCTCCAGGGTGGTGGGCCGGTCCCGGAGGGCGCGGGTGATGCCGTCGCCGACGGCGAGGTAGTAGCGGACCATGTCCAGCTTGGTGTAGCCGTGCTCGGGAAAGTAGACCTTGTCCGGGTTGGAGACCCGTACGGTCCGCTCCCCCACCTCCAGTTCCACCGCCTTGGCCGCCATGGGCGCCAGCGTATGCCGTGCCGACATTCACCGCATACCGGACACTGTCCTCATGGATCTGCCCGTGATGCCCCCGGTGAAGCCGATGCTCGCGAAGGCCGTGAAGACGATTCCGCCGGGGATGCAGTACGAGGCGAAATGGGACGGCTTCCGGGCGATCGTCCATCGCGACGGCGCCGAGCTGGTCCTCGGCTCGCGTACCGGCAAGCCGCTGACCCGCTACTTCCCGGAGGTCGCGGCCGATCTGCTGGAGCAGTTGCCGCCGCGCTGTGTCCTGGACGGCGAGATCGTCATCGCCCGTGAGGGGCGGCTCGACTTCGACCGGCTGAGTGAGCGGATCCATCCGGCCGCCTCCCGGGTGCGGACCCTCGCCGAGCGCACCCCCGCCTCCTTCATCGCCTTCGATCTGCTGGCGCTCGGGGACGAGTCCTGGCTGGACACCCCGCTCGCCGAGCGGCGGGCGCGGCTGACCGAGGTGCTCGCCGGGGCCCGGCCCCGGCTCCATCTGGCGCCCGCGACGACCGATGTGGAACGGGCCCAGCGGTGGTTCGAACGGTACGAGGGCGCCGGGCTCGACGGGATCGTGGCCAAGCCGCTGGATCTGCGCTACCGGCCGGACCAGCGGCTGATGTTCAAGATCAAGCACGAGCGGACGGCGGACGTGGTGGTCGCCGGGTACCGGCCGCACAAGAGCGGACCGGTCGTCGGTTCGCTGCTGCTGGGGCTGTTCGACGCGGCGGGGGCGCTCCAGCATGTCGGGGTGTGCGCCGCCTTCCCCATGAAGCGGCGCGCGGAGCTGATCGATGAGCTGGAGCCGCTGCGGATGGACCCGGCGACCGGGCATCCGTGGGCGGCCTGGGCCGAGGAGGCCGCCCACGCCGGGGCGCGGCTGCCGGGGGCGCCGAGCCGCTGGACGGGGACCAAGGATCTGTCCTGGGTGGCGCTGCGCCCCGAGCGGGTCGCCGAGGTGGCCTATGACCATATGGAGGGCGACCGCTTCCGGCACACCGCGCGCTTCCGCCGCTGGCGGCCCGACCGTACTCCGGAGAGCTGCACCTACGCCCAGTTGGACGAGCCGGTGCGCTATGACCTCGCGGAGGTGCTCTCCGGCTCCGGCGACTGACCGCTCGCCGACCCCGAGGGGGTGGGCGTGGGAGTCGGTGACGGGGTCGGGGTCGGGGTCGGGGTCGGCGTGGGAGTCGGTGTGGGTGACGGGGTCGGCGTGGGAGTGGGCGTAGGGGTCGGGGTGGGGCTCGGGGTGCCGGATGGCTGCGAGGGCGACGGGGACGGCGACGGCGTGGGAGATCCCGACGGTGAGGGCGAGGGCGACGGCGGAGACGGGGACGGCGACGGGGGTCGCGTCGGTGCGGGAGACGGTGTCGGTGTCGGTGTCGGTGTCGGTGTCGGTGTCGGTGTCGGCCGGGGCCCGACGTCGATCCCACCGCCGTCTCCGCCGGTCCCGCCCGTTCCCGGGCCCACCGGCCGCGTCGGCGGGCGGCCGCCACCGGGGCCGGGGCTGCCGGGCAGCACCCCCGTACCGTCGGGCACGGAGTGCGCGCCCCGGAGGTAGAAGGAGAACCAGACGCGGACCGTCCGCAGATAGGCGTCCGAGCGGTTGTAGCTGAGGATCGCCCGGTCCAGATCGGCGCCCCGGGTCAGATCGCGGTCGCCCGCGCAGAGATAGCGGGCCGCGGCGAGCGCCGCGTCATGGATGTTGTGGGGGTCGCGGCGGCCGTCGCCGTTGGCGTCCTGGCCCCAGCCGGCCCAGGTGGAGGGGATGAACTGCATCGGGCCCACGGCCCGGTCGAACACGGTGTCGCCGTCGAGCGCCCCGCCGTCGGTGTCGGTGATCCGGGCGAAGCCCCGGCCGTCGAGGACCGGGCCGAGGATGGGGGCGCGGGTGGTGCCGTTCCGGTCCACCCGGCCGCCGCGCGCCTGGCCCGACTCCACCTTGCCGATGGCGGCGAGCAGCTCCCAGCGCAGCCCGCAGCCCGGGTCGGTGCGCCGGACGACGGCCTCGGCTCCCCGGTAGGCCGCCAGTACGGAGGCGGGCACACCGCCGAGCGCCGAGCCACCGCCCAGATAGCGCCCGGCGTCCGGTGCGGGTGCCGGTGCCGGGCGCTGGGCCGGGGTGGGCGGCACGGCCGGTGGGCTGGCCAGCGGTGGCAGCTCGGTGTGGTAGACGTCGTCGTACGGCTGCTCGGCGGGCCGTTCCCGCGCCACGGCGGTCGTGCGCGGCTCGCTGGTCGCTCGCGGGGACGGCGGTACGAGGGAGGGCGCGGCCGATCCGGTCAGCGCGGCCATCGCGCAGACGACGGCGACCGCCCCGGCCACCCTCGGCCGGGCGCTCTCGGTCCGGGCCGGGCGGGCGCCCCGGATCCGGGCCCTCATGAGCCCTGTCCCAGGGTGTCGAGGGCGCCGATCCGCCAGGTGGCTCCCTTGCGCACCGCGTCCACGGCGAGCAGGGCACCCGCGTAGGTGGTCTCCTGCTTGCCCGCGGTACGGGTGTTGCTCTGGTCCGCGTAGACCAGGATCCGGGCCCGGTCGCCGTCGATCAGCTCGACCCCGCTGTGGGTGACCGTGGTGGTGAGCACCAGCTTCTGCCCGGGCCCCTGGGCCCGGACGGTGGCCAGCAGCGCCCGGTGCTGGGCCACGGCGGCGCCGGTGAGATGGGTTGTGGCGGCGGTGTCCAGGGCGGCGGGCTTGGCGAAGTCGTAGGAGAAGACGGCCTCGACCGCGCGGGTGATCTGTCCCTTCAGTTCGCTGGTGCGGGCCACGTCGGTCAGGGCGGTGTTCCGTACGGAGGGCCGCTCGCGCAGTTCGGCGGCGCGCGCTCCGGCGTAGACGGCGAAGCCGCCGAGCAGGACGACCGCGACGCCGAGCCCGGCGACGAGCCGCCGGGAACGGAGGCGGGCGAGCGGTCCCCGGGATGTCCGGGTACCGGACGCGGTGTCGGTCTCCGTGGCGGGTGCGGTGGCTGATCCGGTGTCGGGTGCGGTGGCGGATGAGGTGGCGGATGCCGTCCCGGTCTCCGTGGCGGGTGCGGTGGCTGATCCGGTGTCGGGTGCGGTGGCGGGTGCCGTCCCGGTCTCCGTGTCCGCCTCCGTCTCCGTCTCGGGGGCAGCGGCGTTGTCCGTGCCCGCGCGCCGAGCCGCCGTCGGCGCCTGGGCCGGTGGTGGCGGACTCTCCTCCGTCGCCACGGAAGACGCGTCAGTGTCGGGTGGCACGGGCGGCGCGCTGTCGGGGTGGGTCTCCCGGGTGCCCGGCGCGGGGGCCGCCGTCCGGGTGAGACGGCGCTGGCGGTTGATCAGATGACGGGTCGTCGACATATGCCGGTCCTCTCGCTTCTCACTCGGCCGGGGAGTCGCCGACGGGGGCCTGTCCCAGCGCGCTGAGCTTCCAGCCCGTGTCCGTGCGGGTCAGCTCGCCGAGGAGACGGCTCTCCTTGGGCACCGGCTTTCCCTGGGTCGCGTTCGCCGCGCCCGCCGCTTTCATCGGCGTCACCGTGATCCGTACCGCCACCAGCACACTCGCCTTGCCCGCCCGTTCGTCCAGCTCGGTCACCGCGCCGGAGAGCACCCGGGCGCTGGTGACGGTTCCGGCCCGGCCGATCTGCCGCTCGAACTGGGCCCGGCCCTGGGTGAGCTGGTCCCGCAGCGATCCGGTGGTGGAGTCGACCCAGGTGTCGAGGTCGCGCCGCATGGTGCGGTGGTCCAGGGTGTTGAGGTTGAGCACGGCCTGCTCGCCCGCCGCGAGGACCTCGTCGCGTTCGATCGCGTAGGCCGAGGAGTCGTCGTGGGCCGCCGTGTACCAGGACCAGCCGCCCCAGCCCGCGCATCCGGCCGCGAGGACCGTCAGCGCGAGCGCCGTGGCCGTCAGCGGGTTGATCCGTACCGTCCGTGCCATGGAACTGTGTCCTCCGCTATCGGGAAGCGATGTCGGTGATCCGCCAGCGCCCGTCGTGCCGGGCGGCGGTGAGGGAGAGCTGGGCGGCGGTGGTGGAGGGCTTCGCGCCCGCGCGTTCGGCGACCTGGTCGAGGAAGAGCAGCACCCGGGCCTCACCGTCGGACAGCTCCCGCACCCCGACCCGGACGACATGGGTGGTGAGGGTGAGGCGCTGCTCGCCCGTGCGGCGCTCCACCTGGCCGAACAGTTCCTCGTACTGCCGGGCCGCCTTGCCCGCGAGTACCTCGCGCGCCGCCGCGCGGGTGGCGTCCAGGCTGGTGGGGGCGTAGGAGAAGATCCGGGTGACGGCGTCGGTCAGCTCGTCGGCGACGCGGGTGGTGGCCCCGGTGTCGGTGAGCGCCCGGTTACGTGCGGAGGGGGTGTCCCGGAGCTGCTCGGCGCGGACCAGCAGCCCGCCGCCGCCCAGCAGCAGCACCAGCAGCGCCAGCCAGACGACCGGGACCCTCCGGCTCCGTACTCCCGTCTCCCCCGGCATCGTGACGGGCCCGGGCTCCGGGCCGGTGGCGGTCACCGGCCACCGACCGGGACGGCGGTGAGGGCCTGGACCTTCCAGCCCCCGTCGGTGCGGGCCAGGGTGGCCTCCAGTCGTTTGCGGTCGGTGCCGGGCGTGCCCTTCGCGGGCGCGAGGGTGAGGGTGACGGTCGCGATGAGCTGGGCGGTCCCGGCGCGGGTGTCGAGCGCGGTCAGGGCCGCGTCGGTGACGGTGGCCGTGGCGGTGGCGGTGGCGGGTCCGGTCTTCTGACGGCCGAGCTCCTCCCTCAGTTCCCCGGTGGCGGAGGCGAGCCAGCGCTGGCGGGAGGTGTCGGGGGCGGTGGCGTCGAAGCTGCTCAGCCGGGCGAGATGGGTACGGCCGTCGCTCAGCGCCCGGTCCCGGGCGGCGGAGTAGGCGAGCGACTCGTCGTTCACCGCGCCGGTGTAGGACCATCCGGCGTATCCGCACAGGAGCGCGGCGAGGGCGGCGGCGAGCCACGGCAGCGGGATCCGGCGGAGCGGTCGGCGCGGGACGGTCGTGCCGGCCGCCCCCGCATCCGTAGCCGTATCCGTAGCCGTATCCGGCGTCGTCATGGTCATCGGGATCCCCCCACTCCCAGCAGTCCGGCCATCCCCGGGGCCTTCCCCGGCAGTGACGGCAGGGAGAGCTTCCCCGGCCGCACCGGGTCGGGCACCGGGCCGCCCCGGGGAGCATTGCCGGAACCACGGACGTTGATGCCGCTGCGCGCCGGTTCCGCGCAGCGCGCCGCGGTGTTGAGCGGTGGCGCGGCCGAGAGATCGGTTCCGTCCCGTCTGATCGTGCCCTCATAGCCCCGGCGGCACGGCATCGGATCGTGGAAGGTCAGCGCGATCCCGAAGCGGGCCGACTTGTTGGTGACGGCGGTGGCCCCGGCGGAGGCCAGCGCGGGCAGCTTCACCAGCAGTTCGTTCATGGCGCCCTGGCGGGTGACGGCCACCATGGAGGTGGTCAGCAGATTGGCGACGACCGCGCCGAGACCCGGTTCCAGCTCCCGCAGTACGGCGCTGACCTGGGCCGCCGCCTCCGGTGCCGCGGCGATCAGCCGCCGTAGGTCGGCGTCGGAGCCCTTGAGCGCCCCGGCCAGCTCCCGGGCCCCGCTGGCGAAGTCCCGTAGCGCCCGGCCCTGTTCGGCCTGGGTGCGCAGCACCGTTTCGCCGTCGATCATCAGCCGGGTGGTGGCGGGCAGCGCCCGGTCGGCGGCGCGGACGAAGGCGTCCCCGTTGTCGATCAGGGCCTGGAGGTCCTTGCCGCGCCCCTCGAAGGCGGCGCCGAACTCGTCCACGACCGTCCGCAGGGACTCCAGGTCGATGCTGGAGGCCAGCGAGTCCACGCTGGTGAGGACGTCGGTGACGGGCGCCGGGACCCGGGTCTCGGTCTGCTCGATGACCGTGCCGTCGCGCAGATGGGGGCCGGTGTCCCCGCGCGGCCGCAGATCGATGTACTGCTCGCCCACGGCGGAGAGGCTGGCGACCACGGCCTCCAGGTCGGCGGGGATCCTCGGCGCCGAGTTCTGGATCCGCAGCTCGGCGACGACCCCCTCCTCGGTGAGGTCGATGGGGCCGACCCGGCCGACGGAAACACCCCGGTAGGTGACGTTGGAGTGGGTGAAGAGCCCTCCGGTTCGGGGGAGGTGGACGGAGACCGTGTAGTGGTCCCGCAGTCCGACATGGTGGCCGAGATCGGCGTAGCGGACGCCGACGAAGCCGAGCACGAGGACGGAGATCACCAGGAAGGCGATGTTCTTCAGCCGGATGGCGAGGGTGATCACCGGCCGCTCCCCTCGGGGGTGATGACGGCCGGGAGGGGCAGCGGGGGCGTGGCTCCCCTCCCGGCCGTCCGCTCGGAGGACGGCGGTACGGAACCGGGCGCCGGCGGCGACCCGGTGGCCGCCTTCGGGGTCAGCGCCGGGATGATCCGGGTCCCCGGCACCGCCGTCAGGTCCTGGAACGCGTTCAGATAGTCGCTGCCCTTGACGCCCTTGAGCACCTCGTCCGTGAACGGGTAGGTGAGCAGCACCTGGAGCGAGTCCGGCAGCGCCCGGCCGGAGTCCGCCAGCGCCTTGAGGGTCGGCGCGAGCGCCTTGAGGTCGGCGATGGTGTCCTCCTTGCCGCGCCTGATGGTGTCGACGGCGACGGTGGAGAGGGTGTCGAGGGAGCGGAGCATCGTCAGCAGGGAGCCGCGCTGCTGTTCCAGGACCTTCAGCCCGGGGCTGAGCCTGGTGAGGGCCCGGTCGAGCTGGTGCTCCCGGGCGGCGAGGACGGCGGAGAGGCGGTTGACGCCGTCGAGGGCGGCGGTGATGTCGGCCTTGTTGGCGTCGAGGCTGCCGACCAGGGTGTCCAGCCGCTTGAGCAGCGAGGCGATCTGGGGTTCCCGGCCGCCGACGGCCTTGTTCAGCTCGGTGGCGATGGTCTTGATCTGGGCCAGACCGCCGCCGTTGAGCAGCAGGGAGAGCGCGCCGAACACCTCCTCGACCTCCGGGTTGCGGTTGGTGCGGGCGGCGGGGATCACGGCGCCGTCGGCGAGCCGCCCGCCGGTGCTCCGGGCGGGCGGGGCGAGCTGGACGTACTTCTCGCCCAGCAGGCTGGACTGTTCGAGCCGGGCGTGGGCGTCGGCGGGCAGCCGGACCCCGCCGTTGAGCCGCATGGTGACCCGGGCCGACCAGTCGCCCGGGGAGAGCCGTATCTCGGTCACCCGGCCGACGGCGACATCGTTGACCTTGACCGCCGACTGCGGCACCAGGCTGAGGACATCGGCGAACTCGGCGGTGATCTCATACGGATGGTCGCCGAGGTCCGCTCCGCCGGGCAGCGGCAGTTCCTCGATGCCGGAGAACCCGGTGCTCTCGGCGAGGGAGCAGCCGGAGAGCGCGAGGGCGCACAGGAGCGCGAGGGCGGCTGCCCCGCGGGTCCGGCCCGCCGGGCGCCCCTGCCCTGCCGTACGACGGTTCATCGCGCACCCCCCTTGCCCGAGCCGCCGCGCGGACGGCGGGCCGTACACCGTTTCGTCCGCCGGTTCATCGCGCACCACCCTTCCCCGAGCCGCCGCGCGGACGGCGGGCCGTACACCGTTTCGTCCGCCGGTTCATCGCGCACCACCCTTCCCCGAGCCGCCGCGCGGCGTCCCGTACACCGTTCCGACCGCCGGCAGCGGCAGCCCCGGCAGGGCCCGCCGGCGGTCCGGGTCGGCGGGGGCGAGACCGGCCGTCTTCGACGGTCCGGCGGGAAGGGTCTCGGGGAGGTAGGCGCGGCCGTCGAGGGTGCGGTGGACCGGGTTGTAGGCGGCCAGCGCGTTCCCGGCGGCCAGGCCCGCGCTGTCCATGGCCTCGGCGAGGGAGGCGCGCTGCTTCACCAGGGTCTGGGTGAGCGGCAGCAGCGCGTCCACGTTCTTCTTCAGCGCTCCCCGGTGCTCCTGGAGGAACTCCTTCACGGTGGCGAGGGCCGTGCCCAGTTCCCTCAGCGCGCCGGAGAGGTTCTCCTTGTCCTCGGCGAGGAAGCCGGTCACGTCGGCGAGCCGCTGCTGGGTGCGGGCCACGGTGGAGTCGTTCTCCTTGAGCATGGTGGTGAAGGACTGGAGGTACTCCAGCGTGGCGAAGAGGTCGGAGCTGGACCTGTCCAGCGTTCTGGCGGCCTTGCCGAAGGCGCCGATGGAGTCGCCGAGCGCTTTCCCGTTGCCCTTGAGGTTCTCGGCGCCGGTACGGATGAGCCCGTCCAGCGCGCCCCGGGCGCCCGCGCCCTCCGGGCCGAGCGCGGTGGACAGTTCGGTGATCGACTCGTAGAGCTGGTCGACCTCCAGCGGCATGGCGTTGCGCGCGGCGGGCAGGACCGCGCCCGCGCGCAGCCGTTCGCCTCCGGTGTAGGCGGGGGCGAGCTGGATGTAGCGGTCGGCGACGACGCTAGGGGCGACGACGACCGCGCGGGCGTTGGCGGGCACGGCGATGTCCTCGTCCAGCAGCAGTTCCACCCGCACCTGGTCGCCGACAGGGGTCACTTCGCCGACG
The DNA here is from genome assembly GCF_042800315.1 of Streptomyces sp. NPDC057638. NCBI lineage: Bacteria > Bacillati > Actinomycetota > Actinomycetes > Kitasatosporales > Streptomycetaceae > Streptomyces > Streptomyces sp. NPDC057638. Next base: position 9,471 of record NZ_JBHVHF010000089.1, on the reverse strand, counting down.
GTGCCGACCCGGACGCCGAGGATCCGCAGGTCCGAGCCCTCGTAGACACCGGTGGTCCGGGTGAAGTAGGCGGTGACGCGGGTGGTGTCCGCGTCCCGCAGCGCGAGGGTCCCGGAGGCCCCGGCGGTGGCGACGAGGGCGAGGGCGAGGGTCAGTCCGGCGGCCCGTTTGAGGTTCATCGCACGCCTCCGGGGACGGGCTTGCACTGCGGGCTGGGCGGGGCTCCGGGCGTCACGTATCCGGGCGGCACCAGTCCGCACAGATAGACGTCGAACCAGCGCCCGTTGCCGACGAGGTTGCCGAGCAGCCGGTAGTAGGGTCCGGCCAGCGCCAGCGTGCGGTCCAGGTGCGCGCGGTTGCGTACCAGGACATCGGTGACCTTGCCCAGTTCGGTGAGGGTGGGCCCGAGTTGGCGGCGGTTGTCCTCGACCAGTCCGCCGAGCTGTTCGCCCAGCTCCCGGGCGCCGGTCAGCAGGGCGTGGATGGCGTCGCGGCGCGCCTGGAGCTCGCCGAGCAGCACTCCGCCGTCCTCCAGCAGGGTCTCGACGCCGCCGCGCTTGTCGGCGAGGGTGCGGGTGAGCCGTTTGCTGCCCGCCAGCAGTTCGGCGAGTTGCGCGTCCCGTTCGGAGACCACCCGGGAGAGCGCGGAGAGCCCGGTGACGGCGGTGCGGACATCGGGCGCGGAGTTGCCGAAGGTCTCCGAGATGGCCTCGAAGCTCTCCGCCAGCCGACCGGTGTCGATCTTCTGGATGGTCTCGCCGAGGCCGGTGAACGCCTGGGTGACGTCGTACGGGGAGGTGGTGCGGGCGGCGGGGATGGTCCGGGAGGGGTCCTGACGGCCGGTGCCCAGCGGGTCCAGCGCCAGGTACTTCTCCCCGAGCAGGGTCTTGATGGCGATGGCGGCGGTCGAGGAGTCACCGACCCAGGCGTCCTCGACGCTGAACCGGACCCGCACCCGGGCGCCGGTCAGCCGTACGGAGCTGACCTGGCCGACCTTGACCCCGGCGATCCGGACCTCGTCGCCCTCATCGAGCCCGGCGGCCTCGGTGAAGTCGGCGGAGTAGGTGGTGCCGTCGGCGAAGGTGTCGGCCCGGTAGGCGAGGGTGCCGAGCAGGGCGAGCAGCACCAGCCCGACGACGGCGACGGCGACCGGGTTGCGTTCGCGGATGGGCGTGGACCAGGGGCGCCCGGCGGCTTCGCGGGTGGTCATCGGCGGCACCTCGGGTGGTCGTTGACGACCCCGCGCGGCGGCTCGCTGCCGTCGGAGGTGGTGACCCCGGTGACCGTCGCGGCGCAGAAGTAGAGGTTGAACCAGGAGCCGTAGGAGCCGAGCCGGGCGATGGTCTCCATCTTCTCCGGTGTGGTGCGCAGGAACCGTTCGACGGCGGGGCGGCCGTCGTCGAGCTGCCCGGCGAGCCGCCCGAGCTGGCGGATGTCCTCCTTGAGCGGGGCGCGGCCCTCCTGGAGCAGATCGGCCGTGACGGTGGTCAGATCGCCCATGGCGGTGATGGCCTCCCCGAGCGGCTTACGGTCCTGGGCGAACCCGCTCACCATCCGCTGGAGGGTGTCGATCAGCTCGGTGAAGCCGTCCTCGCGGTCGTTGACGGTCTTCAGGACGGTGGTGAGGTTGGCGATGACCTCGCCGATGACCCGGTCCTTGGCGGCGACGGTGGTGGTGAGGGAGCCGACATGGCGGATCAGGCTCTCGACGGTGCCGCCGTCGCCCTGGAGCACCTGGACGATGGAGGTGGCCAGTTCGTTGATCTCCTTCGGCGAGAGCCCCTCGAAGAGCGGCTGGAAGCCGTTGAAGAGCTGGGTGAGGTCGAGCGCGGGGCGGGTGCGCTCCCGGGGGATGGTGTCCCCGGCGGCCAGGAAGCGGCCCACGGGCCCGCTGCCCCGGTCGAGGTCGACATAGCGCTGGCCGACCATGTTCAGGTACTTGACGGACGCGGTCGCCGACAGCGGCAGCGCACGCCCCTCGGCCACGCTGAAGCGGACCTCCGCCTCGCGCCGCCCGGCCACCTCGATCGACTCGACCTGGCCGACCTTGACCCCGGCGATCCGGACGCTGTCGCCCGGGACCAGCCCGGTGACATCGGAGAACCGGGCCCGGTACGAGGTGGCCTCGCCGACACCGGTGTTGGCGATGGAGAGCGCGAGGACGGTGGTGGCCAGCGCGGTGACCACCACGAAGACCAGCGATTTCACCAGCGGCGCGGTGAGGCTGCGGCGCTTCACCTCAGTCTCACCTCCGCGCCCCGGTAGACCGGCCCGGTCAGCACGGTGGACCAGTCGGGGAGCTGTCCGGGCTCCTTCTTCAGCTCGGCCGCCATCAACTCGTTGACCAGGCCGTTCTCCTGGGGTGAGTTGGGCAGGCCGAGTCCGGCGCTGGTGAAGGCGGCGGGCGCGGGCCTGCCGTTGTAGGGCACGGAGTAGCAGTGGGGGCCGCCGGTGCCCCGGTAGGCCGGGGTGTCCTTGCCCGGCAGGTACTTGCCGCGCGGCGGCACGGTGGTGATCTTCACATGGAGTCCGGGTCGGTCGGTGCCCTTGCCGAGCGCCTTGTCCATCGCCGGGACGAAACCGGCGAGGGTGCGCAGGGTGCAGGGGAAGGAGGCGGAGCGCCGGGCGAGCAGTTCCAGGGTGGGCCTGCTGACCTGGGCGAGCCGGATCAGATGGGGGCTGTGGGCGCGCAGGAACGCGGTCAGGTCCCGGGCGGTGCCGGTCGCGGTGGAGTACAGGGTGGCGAGGTCGGCCTGTTCGTCCGCGAGGGTGCCGCTGGTGGTGGTGAAGTCGGTGAGGGCGGTGAGGATGTCGGGGGCGGCGTCCCCGTAGACGCGGCTGACCTCGACGAGCTTGCTGATGTCCCGGTTGAGTACGGGAAGGTGCGGGTTGAGCCGCTGGAGGTGCTCCTCCAGGGTGGCCAGGGTCTCCCCGAGCCGCTCGCCCCGCCCCTGGAGGGCCTGGGAGACGGCGGTCAGGGTCGCGGCGAGCTTCTGCGGCTGCACGGCGGTCAGCAGCGGCAGCACATTGCCGAGCACCTGCTCCAGCTCGATGGCGTTGTGGGAGCGGTCCCGGGGGATGGTGTCCCCGGCCTTGAGGGTGCGGGGAGAGGGGTTCACCGCAGGCGGTACGAGGGCGACGAAGCGCTCTCCGAAGAGCGTGGTCGGCAGGGTCTGGGCGGTCACGTCGGCGGGGATCCAGCGCAGCCGGTCGGGCCGGATGGCGAGGGTGAGCCGGGCGCCGTCACCCCGGGAGTCGATGGAGCGCACCTGGCCGACCACGACCCCGCGCACCTTCACCTCGGCGTTGGGGTGGAGTTCGTTGCCCGCGGTGCCCGCGAGGACGGTCACGGTGACATCGTCGCTGAAGTCCTTCTCGTACACCGAGACCGACAGCCACACCAGCAGCACCGGCACCAGGAGGAAGGCGACTCCGGCGAGTCGTCGGCGTGCGGTCACCCGGTTCATCCGGCCACCTTCACCGTCGTGGTCGCGCCCCAGATGGCGAGCGACAGGAAGAAGTCGGTGACGCTGATCAGCACGATCGCGTTGCGGACGGAGCGTCCGACGGCGACACCGACCCCGGCGGGGCCGCCCTGGGCGCGGAAGCCGTAGTAGCAGTGGGCGAGGATCACCATCACGCTGAAGATCAGCACCTTGAGGATGGACAGCAGGACATCGGCCGGGGAGAGGAAGAGGTTGAAGTAGTGGTCGTAGGTGCCCGCGGACTGCCCGTTGATGTAGAGGGTGATCCAGCGGGAGGCCACATAGGAGCTGAGCAGGCCGATCGCGTACAGCGGGATGATGGCGACGACCCCGGCGATGATCCGGGTGGTGACCAGGTACGGCATCGACCGCACCCCCATCGCCTCCAGCGCGTCGACCTCCTCGTTGATCCGCATCGCGCCGAGCTGGGCGGTGAACCCGGCGCCGACGGTGGCGGAGAGGGCGAGCCCGGCGACCAGGGGCGCGATCTCCCGGGTGTTGAAGTAGGCGGAGATGAAGCCGGTGAAGGCGGAGGTGCCGATCTGGTTGAGCGCGGCGTACCCCTGGAGACCGACGACGGTGCCGGTGAACAGGGTCATGCCGATCATCACGCCGATGGTGCCGCCGATGACGCCGAGACCGCCGCTGCCGAAGGCGACCTCGGCGAGGAGCCGCTGGATCTCCTTCGTATAGCGGCGCAGGGTCTTGGGGATCCACAGCAGCGCGCGGGCGTAGAAGGCGAGATGGTCGCCGGAGCGGTCGAGCCAGCCGAGGAGGGACACGCTCAGCCCCCCTTCGGCGGGACGATCTGAAGGTAGATCGCCGTGAGGACCATGTTCACGAAGAACAGCAGAAGGAAGGTGATGACGACGGACTGGTTGACCGCGTCACCCACGCCCTTGGGGCCGCCCCGGGGGTTGAGACCCCGGTAGGCGGCGACGACACCCGCGATAAAGCCGAAGATCAGCGCCTTGAACTCGCTGATGTACAGGTCGGGGAGCTGGGCGAGGGCGGAGAAGCTGGCGAGATAGGCGCCGGGGGTGCCGTTCTGCATGATGACGTTGAAGAAGTAGCCGCCGAGGGTGCCGACGACCGAGACCATCCCGTTGAGCAGCACCGCCACCGACATGGTGGCCAGCACCCGGGGCACCACCAGACGCTGGATCGGGGAGACGCCCATGACCTCCATGGCGTCCAGCTCCTCGCGGATCTTGCGCGAGCCGAGGTCGGCGCAGATCGCCGAGCCGCCCGCGCCCGCGATCAGCAGCGCCACGATCAGCGGGCTGGCCTGCTGGATCACGGCGAGGACACTGGCGCCGCCGGTGAAGGACTGGGCGCCGAGCTGCTGGGTGAGCGAGCCGACCTGGAGGGCGATCACCGCGCCGAAGGGGATGGAGACCAGCGCGGCCGGGAGGATGGTGACGCTGGCGATGAACCAGAACTGCTCGACGAACTCCCGCAGCTGGAAGGGGCGGCGGAAGATCGCCCGCAGGACGGTGAGGGCGAGCGCGAAGAGCTGACCGGTCTGGCGCAGGGGCGCGAGCGCCTTGAGCGGCGGGCGGACCGGCGCTTCGCTGTGGGGCGGCGCGCCCGGTCCGTGGCCTGGCCCCGGGCCTGATCCTGGCCCCGGTCCGTGGCCTGATCCCGGTCCGGGTCCTGGTCCCGGGCCTGATCCTGGTCCCGGGCCTGATCCTGGTCCCGGGCCTGATCCTGATCGCGGTCCCGACACCTGCATCGGCACCGGATCTGCGGACGCGGTGGACGGTTGCGCCGCCTCCCGCGCCGGGCGGTCCGGGTGATCCGGGCGGTCCGGGTGCCCCGGGACCGGGCCGTGCGGTCCCCCCGTACCGCTCATCCCGGCATCACGTCCCCCGCCGCCGCGTAGCTGCGCAGGATCGCGGCGCGCGCCACCTCCGGCAGCTGGTCCAGCATCCGCAGCACCCGGTCCTGACGGCGGCGCACGGCCCGGCGCTCGGGCAGTCCGGGCGAGGGTTCGAGCTGCGGCACCAGCGGCCGGGGCGCCGGGGGCGGGGTGTCGGCCAGCCCCTCGCGGGCGAGGGTGGCCGCGTCCTTCTCCTCCGACATCCCGATCGGTCCCTCGCGGCGCCCGCCGAGGAACTGGGCGACCACGGGCTCATCGCTGGTCAGCAGCACCTCCCGGGGCCCGAAGGTCACCAGCTCCCGGCGGAAGAGCATCCCCATGTTGTCGGGCACGGTGGCGGCGATGTCGAGATTGTGGGTGACGATCAGCATCGTCGCGTCGATCTGGGCGTTGAGGTCGATCAGCAGCTGGGAGAGATAGGCGGTGCGCACCGGGTCGAGCCCGGAGTCCGGCTCGTCACAGAGGATGATCTGGGGGTCGAGGACCAGCGCGCGGGCGAGCCCGGCGCGTTTGCGCATCCCGCCGGAGATCTCACCGGGGAGCTTGCCCTCGGCGCCGACCAGACCCACCATCTCCATCCGCTCCATGACGGTGCGGCGGATCTCCGTCTCCTTCTTGCGGGTGTGCTCACGCAGGGGGAAGGCGATGTTGTCGAAGAGGTTCATGGAGCCGAAGAGGGCACCGTCCTGGAACATCAGGCCGAAGAGCTTGCGGGTCTCGTAGATGTCGCGCTCGGGGCTGCTGACCATGTCGACCCCGTTGATGAGGACCCGTCCGCGCTCGGGCTTGAGAAGCCCGATGATCGACTTCAGGAAGACGGTCTTGCCCGTCCCGGAGGGCCCCAGCATCACGCTGACCTCTCCCGCCGGCAGGGTCAGGCTCACGTCCTGCCAGATGTTCTGCTTGCCGAAGGACTTCGTCAGACCGTCGACGACGACCTCGATGCCCATCTCACCTCCTGCGTGCTGTGTGGTGCGGACCGGCCGCCCCGCCGCACGGGCGGCTAGGGCGGCCGGGGTCGTCAGGGACGGACGGCGGAGTGCCAGTACTCGGCGAGGACCTTGCCGTTGTCCGGCTTGACCAGGCCGGGAGCGGTCAGGCCCGCGCTGTAGGTGGAGGCGTTGTTCAGCACCAGGTTGTTGGCACCGGCCGGAGCGGGCAGTCCGACCTTGGCGTCGATGGCACCGTTGAGGATCCCGAGCAGACCGCAGCCGTTGGCCCGGGGCACCGCGAAGCCGCTGTCGCCCTGGGTGTTGCCGGTGAGGGCGAAGCGGAGCATCGCGCCCTCGGTGGCGTTGGGGGTGCCGTCGCCGTCGAAGCGCTGGATGGCGAGGGCGGGCTGGGTGGTGTTCTGCGGCTTGAGCACGATCGGGTCGGCGGCCGAGCCGATGTAGCAGCCGCCCCCGAGGAAGGGGTTCTGGAGCCGGATCCGCACCGGCAGGGTCACGATCGGCTTCCCGGTGGAGAGCCCGGCGCCGAGATGGAAGTTGGTCGGCGCCCCGGCCGACTCCACGGTGGCGGTGACCCGGTTGAGGCTGTTGTCGGTGAGGAGCTTGCAGATATCGCTGATGACGGGGATGTTGCCGGGACAGGCGATGCCCAGGAGTCCGCCGGGGATCTCGGTCGGCGCGCCGATGATCGCCCCGCCCTTCGGCGGGATGACGGTGAAGGTGCCCTCCTGGGTGTTCTGCACCACCCCGAACTGGAGATCGTTGGCCCCGGTGTGGGCGCTGGTCTTGCCCAGCTTGATGGAGCCGCCGGGGGACTGGGAGGAGACACAGGTGGCGACCAGGTCCTGACCGTCGGCGGCCAGCATGGCCGGGTCCTTGACCGGACAGCGGTTGAAGGGACCCCAGTGGCCGTTGAGCTTGACGGGCGCCGTGCGCGCGGCGGCGGGCGCGGCACTGGTGGCGTCCGCGGGGGACGCGGTGCTCGCGGGGGCGGTGGCGAGCGGGACCGCCACGGCGGTCGCGGTGAGCGCGCCGAGGACGGCGGCACGGGCGCGGGTTCGCCGGGATCCGGGACGGGATCCGCTCGGGGGGAACACTCTCATCGTCTGCCTGGGTCCTTTCGGTGCTGAGGAGCGCTGCGGAGTGCGGGCGCCGGGACGCGCCCGGCGGTGGCGCGGACGCGACGGCGGTACGGCGGTGATCGAGCGGTACGAGCGGTACGAGCGGCGGTACGGAAGCGGGTGGCGCGCACGGCGTCGGGCGGACCCGGAGCCGTACGGGAGCGAGACGGGCGGCGCACACGGTCAGGTGGTTCGGCTGACTCCACGGGGGACGGGGCAAAGGACGGGAATGCGGTGCGGGCGGATGGTGCGGCCCCGGTGGCGGGGCGTCAGCGTTCCGGCTTGGGGACCTTCACCGGCTGGCGGTCGGGTGTGCAGTACAGGGGGTCGGGCTCGGGCACTCCGGGGGCACAGGGCGCGCCCTGCACCTGCTTGATGTAGTTGCCGGGTCCGGAGACGGCGGAGCTGAGGATGGGGTCGAGGTCCTCTCCCCCGACCCCGCACCCGGTGAAGGGCGGGATGGTCACGGCGCCGGTGAGAATCCCCCCGGTCACCAGCTGGTAGCCGTCACCGGGTCCCTTGAGCACTCCCTTCATGACCACATGCCGACGGGTCTGGGCCGGGTCGGGGTCCGCGGAGTACAGCGGCCCGCTGGTGCGGCAGTTGGGTCCGACCTCCAGCGGTGTCCCGTTGACCTCGACGTCGTAGAGCCGGATCGTCAGCGGCACCCGGATCAGGGTCTCCCCGGTGTACTTGGCCAGCAGGATGTCCGAGTCGACGGTCATCGGCCCGGTCTGGCGGATCTCCATGGTGGCGGTGGTCGGCATGAAGCCGTACGTCAGGAAGGTGGCGCGGGCCGGGGGCATCACGGGCTCGCCCCGGTAGTCCAGCTCACCGGTGGCGTGCTGGAGCAGATGCAGCCCGTCGGGTTTGGGCTGCAACTTCTTCCAGACGTCGACGAGTTGGGTGCAGGCGACGGGGACCTCGGCGGCGGCGCCGAGCTTGCTGACATTGGAGTAGCCGGTGACATAGGCGGCCAGCGCCAGCGGGTTGGCGGCGTTCCCGACACATGTCGGCGGCCGGGCGGCGGCGCGCGCGGCACCCGCGCGGCCGGGCGGTGACACATCGAGCCCGTCCGGATCGCCGGGCGCGTCCGGGTCTCCGGGATCACCGGGTCCGGTGGTGGGCTCCGAGGGGCCCGGTGACGGGGAGGTGTCCTCGTCGCCCTGGATGGCGATGGTGGCGAGCGCGGTGTCCTGCCCCTTCCCGGGGGCGCAGCTCAGCGCCAGGAGGCGCGGTTCCCCGGCGGCGGGGTCGGCCGGGCCGGTCGGCGCGGAGGTCGGGGCGGGTCCGGGATCCGCCGACGGCGTGGAGGCGGCGGCCGGTGCGGAGGCCGATGGCGCCGCGGGGCCGTCTGGCTCTCCCGGTGGGCTGGGCTGGCCCGTCGGCGGGGCTTCCACCCGGGCACTGAGGTCGACGGCGAGCGCTCCGGCGCTGAGCGCGAGGGTGCCGCTGGAGCCCGCCGTGACGGTGGGGACCAGCCCGCTCGCGGTGAGGGTCAGCTCCCCGGTGGCGGGCACGGGGACGGACGGTGCGACGGTGCCCTCCCACTCCGCCGTGGCGGTGTGCTCCTCCTGGGCGAGGCCGACGGTGAGCCGGGTGGCACCGCCGACGTCGGTGACGCCGTCCCCCAGGAGCGCGGTGAGCGCGGCCCGCGCGGCGTCGGTGAAGGTGAGGGCGGTGGTGACGTCCTCGGGCTGGACCGGTTCCCCGACCCGGGCACCGGTGGGCACGGTGGCGGTGATCCGTACGGCCGCCCGCACCGTGGCGTCGCCGGTCGCCCCGCCGCCGCTCTTCCCGGCGGGAAGGGCACAGGCGTAGGCGAGTTCGGCGGTGGCGGTCCGCTCGGTGTCGGCGGCCCGCGCGCCGGGGATCACCCCGGCCACCAGCACCGCGACCCCGGCGACCGCGCCGCGTACGGTCGTACGGGAACGGGCGCCTCGCGTACGGCGCTGCTCCATCCCCTGGGCTCCCTTCACTCGGACGGCGGGTCGTATGGCGGGGGCCCGGGCCCCCGCCATACGACCCCCGTT
>NZ_JBHVHF010000088.1:0-26254 GCF_042800315.1 Streptomyces sp. NPDC057638 | reverse complement strand
GGTCCTCCGCGGTGGCCCCGCGGACGGGGACGCGGGGGGGGGCGGTGTGCCCGCGCGGGGGCGCGGGAACACGGGTGGGAGCGGCGGGCTGACGGGCGAGGAGACGCTGCTGCTTCGCCGGACTCCACCGCTTCCGCAGCCGCTCCGGGCTGACCTGCGCATGACTGCTGAGGTTCTCCCAGCTCTCACCGAGGACACGGCCCCGGGCGACCGTGAGCCCCTCGATGTCCTCGACCAGCTTGCGCAGCGGGGCGGAGATGGACAGGAGCGTGGCGGAGTCGGCGTTGGCGTGCGTCGCGTCGGCGGCGATGCCACTGATCCGGTGCAGCTCCTCGGCGGCCTGGATCAGCGCGGTGCGCACGGTCGCGTCACAGCGCCGGTGGCCCGTGCGCGAAGCCTTGGTGGACCCGCAGTTGGCGGTGTGACAGTCAGGGCAGATAGGGACCTGCGACGGCACTGATGCCTCTTTCTCGCTTGAATGTCCGAGTGGATAGGCGGTCGAGTTCGACCGGATCGGCCCGATCGCTGAGCCCGGCGCGGGGTCTCCACCCCTCATGAGCGGAACCTCACCCGTTGGCCGCACCAGGGCCGGCCGGAGACCGGAGGGCACCCGCCCGCCCCACACCCCGTGCTCAGATCAGGCGAATTCACGGATCACGTTCGGCGGGTCCGGGTGGTGACGCGGCAGGCGCACCCTGACTGCCGCCCGCGACACCACGTCACGGAATTCGGCGATGGACTCGTCACCGGGGAGCGGAAGGGCCCCTTGCCCGGATGTGATGACACATCTGTCAATACGGGTTTCCCGGGCGGAGGAGGACGGCATGATGGTTTCGGCACATGGCGCCAGAAGATGATCCAGCATGAAACAGTTCCTTGCTGAGTAAGGTACGTGTGGTTCGCTCGACAGGCCCTGGCTCGGTTCGCACCGCCCGCCAGCGCACGGTCTCTCCGGTCCGATGAACCGGCGAAACGGAAATGTACGCCGTAGGAGCACTGTTGCGCCCCTCCTACGGGGGGTAACGGAAATACACGACCACCAGTCCACATCAGGCGATCACCTCGCACCCAACAGCGCCCTTGCCACGGATCCGGGCAGAGTTGCGTCATATTCGAAAGAAATTGATCGCACGACGGCTCCAAGCGTGCTCAATCCGCCTCCGTGCTGCGGATCGTGGCGCCGACAACCCTCGAACTGTTGAAGGGTCACCAGAAAATCCCCGGTGAACGCGGCGGGCCCCGCGCCGTCACGCCCTTGAGCCGTGTCAACAAACCGCCCTCTTCTGCACACGTCTTTCATACGTTTGCATCCGTGGGGCCGGGGATTCTCCGCGCCCACCTTCGTCCGCGCCGGCCGGGTCGGCGCCCCCGTACCCCAGGGCGCGTCAGCGGCGCGTCGCGTACACGAAGAACTGCGGCTCGGGTACCGCCTGCTCCGCCTCCGGCAGGAAGTCGACGGCGTGGGTCTCCAGCACCGCGAACCCCGCGCCGCCCAGGAGGGCCGTGAGGTCCTCGGCGGTGAAGCTCGTGACCTCGAGCTCATGGCCCATCCAGCGGATGGGGAGCCCTTCCGCGTCGGCGGTGACGGTCGCCAGCACCAGATGGCCGCCGGGGCGCAACCAGTGGGCGATCTTCTCGATCAGCTGCCGCTGGTCGATCCTCGGCAGCTGGAGCAGGGAGAAGTACACGCAGACCGCGTCGAGGGAGGCGGCGGGACGTTCGAGGGTACGGGCGTCCTGGCAGCGGAAGGTCGCGTTCGGCACCTGGGCGCGGGCACGTTCCACCATCCCCGGCGCGACATCGACACCGAGCACCCGGTGGCCCGCGTCGGCGAGGGTCCGCGCGGTCGGCCGCCCGGTGCCGCTGCCCAGGTCGAGCACCTCACTACCGGGGGCCAGGCGCTCGCTCAGCCAGCGCAGTGAGGCCAGATGGGCGGGGGCGTGGGCGAACGCCCGCTCGTAGTCGGCTCCCAGCGCGTCGAAGAGCCGCGCGGCGGAGAGCTTGGGCTCGGTCATCCGTCCACCTCAGGGTCGTCCCGGTCGTCTCCGGGTCATCACTGTCCGCGCGGGTCCTGCCCACGCGGGACCGGGGTATGCGCCGGATCTCCTGGGTTCCGCCCGCCGCATCGCGTCCTGCCCACACGGACCCGGCGTATGCCCGGAGGGAACGGTTCCGGTGGTGGGAACCTGCTCGGCCCCGGGACCGGGTGCCGCTCGGGCCGGCCCCGCGCACCCTCCCGGGGTCAGACGCCGAACGCGGAGGCGTAGTGGATCACTCCCGACGGCATCGGCCGGGAGGAGTCCAGCGAGAGCGCCATCATCGCCTCGTCCGGGACGGAGAACGGTGCCCGGATGCCCCAGCGCGAAGCGGGCTCGAAACCGAAGCGCGGATAGTAGTCGGCGTGCCCCAGCACCAGCACCAACGCCTCTCCCCGCTTCATCGCCGCCTCCAGCGAGGCCCGGATGACCGCCCCGCCCGCCCCCTTCCCCTGGTGTTCCGGGAGCACCGCGACCGGCGCGAGCGCCAGTGCGGGGGTGCTGTCGACATAACAACGGGTGAGCAGCACATGCGCGACAAGGGTCCCGTCGGCGTCCAGCCCGACGATCGACAGCCCGTCGATCCATGCCTCGGTGTCGGTGCGCAGCGCGTCCACCAGGTCCGCCTCGGCGGGCGTGTCGAACGCGGCGACGTTGATCGCGTGGACGACGGGGATGTCCTCGGGCGTCTCGGCGCGGACGGTCCAGCGGAGGGTCATGGTCATTCCGTTTTCATCTGTCGTTCCAGGCGGTCGCTTACCGTACGCGACACAAGGTGCCGTGGTGTGTCAGGTCATGTCGCGGGTACGGCAGGTTCCCCTTGTGAGCGGGTTCCCCTACCAGCCTGTCACGCCGGGCCGCCCCCGTGCCGCTCTCCCCCCTACCGGATGCCGCATGCCGCGCCCACCCGCCCGTGCCGGACCGGTTCTCCGTCCCACCGAACCCGTACGGGCGCGCCGCGCCGGGCCCGCGTCGCACGGCTGGGCGCTGACCGGGGGCGAACGCGACCGGCCCGGCCCACCCCGGTGAACGATCAGCGCGCTTTTCCCGGGGATCTCGCCGCATGGCCCGTTTCCGGACCCCTCCTGGCCAACCGCTCCCTTTTCCGCCGTGATGGGCAGCGATGGGCAGTGATGGTCGATGACGGCCGGTGACGCGATTCCTCTCGTCTTGCTTGTGGGGCGGAATTGCGCGTGATAGCAACACGAACAGCACGGCGTTCCCCTCCGGCCAGCCGAAAGGCGACAGCATGACGCGGACCATGCGGGCTCAGCGTTTCTACGCCGACACTAGGAAGTTCACCGTCGAGGACGTCCCGGTGCCGGAACCCGGGCCCGGCGAGGTACTCGTCAAGATCGCCTACTGCGGAATCTGTCACTCGGACCTCAGCCTGATCTCGGGCGTGGTCGCCAGCCAGCTACCCGTGGTGACCCAGGGACACGAGGCATCCGGTGTGATCTCCGGGATCGGCCCGGATGTCCGGGGATGGAATGTCGGTGACCGCGTCGTCGTGGCCGCCGGGCGCTACTGCGGAGCCTGTCCTTTCTGCCGCGAAGGCAATCTCATGTCCTGCGCGAGAATAGAGCTGATGGCATTCGCCTACGACGGAGGCTGGGCCGAGTACACCGTTAGCCGGGCCTCCGGGCTCACTCGGGTTCCGGACAATGTCCCACTGGATCAGGCCGCCATTCTGGCGGACGCGGTCGCGACCCCTTTCGGCGCCATCCAGCACACCGCGCGGGTCCGCGTCGGGGAATCGGTCGGCGTCTGGGGAATCGGCGGACTCGGCACCCATATCGTGCAGTTGGCGCGGCTGGCCGGAGCCGCCCCGATTCTGGCCGTCGACCCCAAACCCTCCGCCCGCGAGCGCGCGCTGGAACTCGGCGCGGATCTCGCCCTCGACCCCGCCCGGTCCGACTTCGCCGACCAGGTGGCCGCACTGACCGGCGGCAAGCTGCTCACCACCGCCTTCGACGCCGTCGGCCTGAACGCCACCGTCACCCAGGCGCTCCGGTCGGTCAGTGTCGGGGGCCAGACCGTCGTCGTCGGCCTGAGTGACCAGGAGGCCACCGTGGGCACCACGACGGCCTTCGGTTTCTCCCGTAAGCGTCTCCTGGGTCATCTGGGGTACCAGGAGTCCGATATCGCCACCCTCGCCGCGCTGGTCTCCCTCGGCCGCGTCGACCTCTCCCGCTCGATCAGCGCCGTGGTCTCCCTGGAGGACGTCGCCGAGGGGGTCTCCATGCTCCAGCGCGGCGATGACGTGGTGCGGGTGCTGGTGAAGCCGTAGGGAACGCGGCGGGACAGCGCCGGAGCCAGGCCGGTCCGGGGCGCGCTCACCAGCGAAGGGCCGCGCCCCGGGCCTCCCCCACAGCCGGGCGCCCCGCCTCCGTACGCGCTCCTCCAGCGCGGGGCGGCGCGGTGGCCGACGGTGTGTGGCTACCGCTTGCGGCCGACCCCGCAGTACGCGTCCACGGCGCCAGCCGCCGCCCATGGTGTCTCCGCGCCGGTCTCCGGACGCCAGCGGGTCACTTCCACCACGCCCGGGTCGACCAGCTCCAGCCCGTCGAAGAAGCCCGCGATCTCTTCCACACTCCGTACGTAGTAGGGGACCGCGCCGCTCCGGTTGTACGCCGCCGATGCCTCGATCATCCCGTCACTCGTCGCGGTGGAGTCACTGATCACCAGGTAGCTGCCGGTCGGCAGCCCGTTCATCAACCGTCCCACCAACTCCCGCGCCCGCTCGTACTCGGCGACATGACCGAGAACGTTGAGCAGCATCAGCGCCACCGGCCGGTCACGGTCGAACAGCGGTACCGCCGACTCCAGGATCGCCTCCGGCTGGTACAGATCCGCGTCCAGATAGAAGGCCCTCCCCTCGGCCGTACTGGTCAGCAAGGCCCGGGCGTGCGCCAGCACCAGCGGGTCGTTGTCCACGTAGACGATCCGCGCGTCGGGCGCCACCCGCTGGGCGACCTCATGGGTGTTGTCCGCCGTCGGCAGTCCCGTACCGATGTCCAGGAAGTCGCGGACCTCGCACTCCCCGGCGAGATGGGTGACCGCGCGCCCGAGAAAGCGGCGACTGGCCAGCGCCACGTCGAGCAGCCCGGGAAAGATCTGCTTGATCTGGTCCCCCAGCGCGCGATCGACCGGGTAGTGGTCCTTGCCGCCGACGAAGTAGTTCCAGAAGCGGGCCGAGTGCGGCCGCCTGGTGTCGATCCGCGACCGCAGCTCATGAGCGGAGAGGCGCCGGGGGTCAAGGTCGTTCATGGGCACGCCTCCTGAGGGTTCGTCCGCTTCTCGGTCCGATCGAATGATCACCAACCTAGGGCAGTTGGGGCTTACGGCGCATCCTCACGCAGAGGAGGCGGTCATGTGCCGTCGGCATTCGCCCCTTCCGTGCTCCCCGCCCCTATCGCCCGTGGAGCGGTACGGGCCTCCTGGGGGCGGGGGACGGGCCTTCCAGGCGCGGGGGACGGGTGCTCAGTGCCCCAGCCCCGGCGCTCCCCAGACCGGGAACCAGCGCGACAGGTCCGGCTCCATCCGCAGATCCCCCGCCAGCAGCGCCCTGGTCTGAAGTTCCAGCGCGTTGTCCCGGCGCTCCCCACCACCGGGCAGCGGGGCGAAGGGGTAGAACGAGCCCCGCTTGTAGAGATAGACCAGGGCCAGTGACCGCCGCCCCTCCTCCTCCCGGAAAGCCATCAGCGAACAGAGCAGCTGCGGTCCGAACCCTCCCTCCTCCAGCAGGGTGTTGACCGCGTGCAGATCGTTGACCAGCGATGCCGTGTCCTGAGCCGGTTGCCGGGTGAGCAGCCACGTATAGCCGTACCCGTCCTGGCTGAACTCCACCGGCACCCCGCCTCGGCCCGCGTCCGGGTCCGTATTCGTATTCGCGTCCGTGGCCGTGGCCGTGGCCGCGTCGACGTCGAGAAGCCCCCGGATCTCCTCCTGGAGCCGGACGAAGGCTCCGCCCTCGACACTGGCGAAACAGACCGACCCCACCCCCGTCGGGACGAACCCCGCTCCCGCCTGAAGGGTCAGCGCCGCTCCCGGGAGGGCGAAGAGCTGGTCGAGGTCGGGCCGCACGGGCTTGGTACGGCCCAGAATCGCGTCGAGCAGTCCCATGAGGTCACTCCTTCTCTCCTGAGGGACCCACAGGGGCGGTCCTACGGGAGCGCTCACCGGTCCTCACGGGCGAGCCAGCTGCGCCGATATCCGCGCCAACTGCTCCAGTCGCTGCTCCAGCGTCGGGTGGGAGGAGAGCAGCCGCCCCAGGCTCTCCCGGGACGAGAAGGCGGGCGCGAACCAGAACGCGTTGTACGGCTCCGCCTTGCGCAGATCCTCCGTCGGTATGCGCGCCATCTCCCCCGTCACCTTGGTCAGCGCGGCCGCCAGCGCCGACGGCCTGCCGGTCAGCAGTGCGGCGGCCCGGTCGGCGGAGAGCTCCCGATAGCGCGAGAGCAGCCGGGTCAGGAGGAAGCTGAGTGCGTAGACGGCGGCGCTGACCAGCGGTATCAGCACCATCAGGATGGCCGTGTTGTTGTTGCCGCGCCCCGCTCGGCCCAGCCCACCCCAGAGGGTCACCCGGGTCAGCACCCCGGCCAGCACTCCGAGGAAGGACGCGATCGTCATCACCGCGACATCGCGGTGTGCCACATGCGAGAGCTCATGGGCGAGGACCCCCTCCAATTCCTCGGGCTCCAGTCGTCTCAGCAGTCCCGTGGTGGCACAGACCATCGCGGACTTCTGGTTACGCCCGGTCGCGAACGCGTTCGGTACGTCGCTCCGCGCGATGGCGACCTTCGGTTTGGGCATGTCCGCGAGCGCGCACACGCGGTCGACCGCGCCATGCAGCTCCGGGGCCTCCTCCGGAGTGACCTCACGCGCCCCCATGCTGCGCGCGGCGATGCGGTCGCTGAACCAGAACTGCGCGATGAACAGGCCGCCCGCGATGATCAGGATGATCGGCCAGGCACCTCGCAGGACCGCCAGCAGAACGCCGACGAAGATCACGTAGAGCAGCCCGATCAGGAACATCGTCGTCACCATGCGGGTGGTGAGTCCATGATCCGGGACATAGCGGGACCGTGCCCGGGTCGCTGCCATCTGATCACCTTCTCGACCAGGCAGGAGCGGTTTCTCCCTGACTCGATTGTGCTCCTCCCAGGGGAACGCGAGCCACCGCTGCCCCGCCGCTCGCGGGGAGGCGGGCCACGGCCGCCCCCGGGAAGCGTGCCAGCGCTGCTCCCGCGCCTCCCCTGAGTGCCCGGTTCCGGCCCCTCCCCCTGACTCCTCCGGTCCCGCTGACTCCTCCGGTCCCGGCCCGCCGTCGGAACCGCTGGCCGGACGCGGGTCGGAACCGCCGACCCGGCACCGTACGCACCACCGCCGATCCGGCACCGTACCGGCACCGCCGCCACGGTCGGCACCCCGGCGCCGGACCCGCCCACCCGCGTCCGGCCGCGCACCGGCCACCCACACCGGCCTGGACGGCGGAAAGGCGGGCCCGGACGGCGGAAAGGCGGGCCCGGCTTCCTCAGCCGGACCCGCCCATCGGTGACATGGCTCCCCGCTACGACACGATGTCCTTGCGTGAGAAGTGCCGGAAGGCCAGGGCGAACAGCACCAGCGCATAGGTCACCGACACCGCCGCGCCCTTCACCATCCCGCTCCACTCCAGCTGGGGCTGGAGCGCGTCGATCCAGGCGAACTGCCAGTGGGCGGGCAGCACCTGGCGCCAGTCACCGAGCGCGGTGACGGCATCCAGCACATTGCCGACGATGGTGAGGCCGACCGCGCCGCCGACCGCGCCCAGCGGGGCGTCCGTCTTGGTGGAGAGCCAGAACGCGAGCCCCGCCGTGACCAGCTGGGAGACGAAGATGAAGAGCACGACCAGCCCCAGCCGGGGCAGGGTCTCGACGGCGTCGAGGGAGCCACCGGTGGGCAGCCGCAGCGGCTCCCAGCCATAGGCGATGGTCCCCGCCACCAGTGCCACCAGGGGCACCACCAGCATCGCCACCGCGCTGAAGCCCAGCGCGACCGCGAGCTTCGACCAGAGCAGCCGGGCGCGTGGCACGGGTGCCGCCAGCAGATAGCGCAGGGAGGACCAGTTGGCCTCCGACGCCACCGTGTCCCCGTGGAACAGCGCGACCGGTATCACCAGCAGAAAGCCCGCCGAGGCGAAGAGGCAGGTGGCCGCGAAGTTAAGGCCGGAGGCGGTGGCCGTGTCCATCAGCGTGATGCGGTTGTCGACCTCGCCCTCGCCGGGTGAGCCGCCGATGGCGAAGGCGATCAGCAGCACCAGGGGCAGGGCCACCAGGATCCCGGCCATCACCATGGTCCGCCGCCGCTTGAGCTGACGCACCGCCTCCACCCGCAGGGGCAGGGTGCGCCCGGCCCGGTAGCCGGGGGCCGAGTCGACCATTGTGCTCATGCGGCACCTCCGATCAGAGTGAGGAAGGCGTCTTCGAGGCGGCGGTGGGGACCGACGCCGGTCACGGGCACATCCAGCCGTACGAGCTCGCCGATCATGGCGGTGGTGGTGGCGCCGTCCAGCCGGACCAGCAGCCCCCCGTCGGCCCGTACCGCCGAGCCGATCCCGGGCAGTGCGCCGATCTTCTCGACGAGCGCGTCGGAGACCTCACCGTCGGTGGTCACCAGCAGGGTGTCGCTCCCGCCGGTGATCTCCGCGACCGGGCCTGTCTGCACCAGTCGGCCCCGGTCCATGACCACCAGATGGGTGCAGGACTGTTCGACCTCGGAGAGGAGATGGCTGGAGACGATCACGGTACGGCCGGTGGCCGCGTAACGGATCATGACATCCCGCATCTCGCGGATCTGGGGCGGGTCGAGTCCGTTCGTCGGCTCGTCGAGGATCAGCAGATCCGGCAGGCCGAGCATGGCCTGGGCGATGGCGAGCCGCTGGCGCATGCCCTGGGAGTAGGTGCGGACCGCGCGGGCGAGGGCCTCACCGAGCCCCGCGATCTCCAGGGCCTCCTCGATATGCGCGTCCTCGGCGGGGCGTCCGGTGGCCCTCCAGTAGAGCTCCAGGTTCTCGCGGCCGGAGAGATGCGGCAGGAAACCCGCGCCCTCGACGAACGCGCCGACCCGCGAGAGCACGGGCGCGCCCGGACGGATGGCATGGCCGAAGACCCGGATCTCACCCTCGTCCGGCCGGATCAGCCCCATGAGCATCCGGAGCGTGGTGGTCTTGCCCGCGCCGTTGGGGCCGAGCAGACCGAGGACCTGGCCGCGTTCGACCCGGAAGGAGAGCTGCTGGACCGCGTAACGGTCGGAGGACTTGGCGTAGCGCTTGGTCAGGCCGGTGATCTCCAGCGGGACCTCGGCGAGCCCGGGGTCGGGAGCCGGGGCCGCGACCCGTCGGCGGGCGGTGAACAGCAGCGCCCCGGCCACGACCACGCCGATCACGGGCAGACCCCAGGTCCACCAGGGAAGACCCGCCGCCTGGGTCGTCACCGAGGGAGCGGTGGGCACGGTGAGCGCTCCGCCACCGGTGCCGCCCTGGGCATCGAGGCCGACGGTGTAGCGGGCGGGGGCGGCCGGGGAGGCATAGCCGAGATCGGTGGCGGCGAGCACCAGCCGCAGCCGGTGCCCGGCGTCGACCTGGTGGTCCACCGCGGGCAGCGTCACCGTGACCGTGGTGGACCGCTGGGCGTCCTCGACCCGGATCGGGGCGACGAGCTGGGCGGGCAGGATCTGTTCCCGGCCGTCCGGACCGACGTCGTACACCTTCCCGAAGAGCACCGCTTCCCCGGTACTGGAGCCGACCCGCAGCCGGACGGTCGGGGAGCCGGTGATCCGCAGCGGCTTGGCGAGCGGTGCCGACTCGAAGCGGGCGTGCTGGCCGGGGAAGTCCAGGGAGAGCCCGACCCCGAGGGAGGAGAACTGTCCCAGTCCGCCGCTCAGCCCGGGGACCGCGGAGATGGCGGGCGGGGCGCCTCCGGCCGGGTTGGCGAAGGTCTGCTCGGGACCGGAGAGCGGCACCGTGCGGCCTCCGCTCACCAGTCCGGGATAGCGGTCGGCGCTCCCACCGCGCAGCAGCGCGGCGCCATTGGTGGAGTCGACACCTCCGGTCCGGCTGACCCGGAAGGCGGGCCCGGTACCGGCGCCCTCGTCCTTCTTCAGATAGCGGTCGAACCATGAGGTGACACGGGACTCGACCCGGTCCGTCTCACGGTTGCCGCCGTCATGGCCGCCCGAGATCCAGTCGACGGCCACGGGGGCGCCGTTGGCGCGGATCGCCTGGGCCATGGCGTCGGCGTGGGAGAGCGGGAAGAGCGAGTCGGCCTGTCCCTGGAGGATCAGGGTGGGCACCGCGATCCGGTCACCGACGGCGGAGGGGCTGCGGCTCTCCAGCAGCTGACGCGCGGCGGCGTCGGGGGCGCCCGCCACGGCGACCCGCTCGTACATGGCGCAGAGGGCGGGCTGGAACCGGCCGCAGGCGGCGGGGTCGGAGGGGAGCGCGGACCGGGCGCTGTCTCCGGTCACGCCGGTGGCGGGGCGCTGGCCCGCCGGGGCGGAAGGCTTCCCGGCGGCGGGGCCGCCCGCCGAGCCCGGCTTGGCCGGCGCATCCGATGTGGCGCGCGCGTCCGATGTGGCCGCCGAGCCGGAGCCCGTCTCACCCGGGGTGTCCTCGGCCCCGCCATCGGGGGCGGATGGACGCGACGAGGGTGTTTCACCACCCGGCACCATGCCCGGCGCGGTGGCCGAGCCGGTGGAGAAGAAGATCCCCGCCCAGAGCTTCTTGAAGACGCCGTCGGGGAAGAGGGCGTCGGCGAGGTTCCAGTACGTGATGGAGGGCGCGATGGCGTCCACGCGCTTGTCGTGCCCGGCCGCGAGCAGGGAGATCGCTCCGCCGTAGGAGCCCCCGGCGATACCGACACGGGGATCGCCGTCACCGTCCAGCGCCACCTCCGGGCGCGCGGCGACCCAGTCGAGGAGCCGGGTGACGTCCTTGACCTCGTAGTCGGGGTCGTTGAGGCCGATCTGCCCGGTGGAGCGGCCGAAGCCACGGGCGGACCAGGTCAGCACGGCATAGCCGTCACGGGCCAGCTCTTCGGCCTGGGCGCGGACGTCGTCCTTGCTGCCGCCGAAGCCATGGGCGAGCAGCACGGCGGGGCGGCGTTCGCCCTGGTCACCCGAGGTGAACCAGGAGGTGTCGAGCGCCGCGCCGGGCATGGTGTGCACCCGGTCCTCGCGGTGCACGCCCGGAGTGCTGTCGTCGGCGACCGCCGTCCAGGTCCCCGCGCCCGCGAGGACCACACAGGCGGCTCCGCCCGCGAGCCAGCGGCCCCGGCGTCGGCGAGGTAGTCGGATCTGCATGCTGAAACCCTAAGCGGAGTGTCTGTGCGGTCCCGGACCCCACAGGGGGAGGTGCGATGTCTCCCGGGGGAGTACGGAGGAGGCGCCCGCTACCACGGACGCGGTAGCGGCACCGGCAGCGGCAGCGGTTCCGCGGAGCACCGGCGCGCCCCTGCCATGCCACCGCCGTGCCGTCACCGTGTCACCACCAGCGCCACCGCCAGCGCCGTGCCACCGCCGTGCCACCGCCGTGCCACCGCCGTGCCACCGCCAGCGCGCCAATTCCGGCGCGCCTCTCAATAGCCGCTGACAGCATCTTGTGTCCTCCGACACGTCACGAGACCCTTGTCCGCGCGTCCGCACCTCATGGCACCCAGCACACCCGTACTTGCCCGTGATTCGGTCAACGAAAGGTCAGGTGCACGAGATGAGAACCCCCACGCGTCGCTTAGGAGCGCTGCTGCCCGCGGTAGCCCTCGCGACCGGCCTTCAGTTCGCCGCCTCCCCCGTCGCTCAGGGCGCGCCCGCGCCGAGCGACCCGGTCGGCGATCTGCGTCTCGCCCCCACTGCCACCGCCATCCCCCAGAGCTGGATCGTCGTCCTGAAGGACGGCTCCGCTCGTGCCGCCGACCTCGGTGTCACGGCGAAGTACGTCTACCGCGGCGCCCTCAAGGGCTTCTCGACCACGATGTCCACCACGCGCGCGGCCGAACTGGCCGCTGACTCCCGGGTGGCGTACGTGGAGCAGAACCAGACGGTCAGGCTGGCGGAGACCCAGACCAACGCGACCTGGGGCATCGACCGCATCGACCAGCGGAGTCTGCCGCTGTCGACGACGTACACGTTCAACACCCGTGCCGCCGGGGTGAACGCCTATGTCATCGACACCGGTATCCGCACCAGCCACGCGGAGTTCGGCGGCCGGGCGAGCGTCGGCACGGACACGGTCGGTGGTGGCCAGAACGGACAAGATTGTCAGGGACATGGCACTCATGTCGCGGGGACGATCGCGGGCGGCACCTACGGGGTGGCCAAGAGCGCCAACGTCATCGCCGTCCGAGTACTCAACTGCCAGGGCTCCGGCACCACCGCCGGTGTCATCGCGGGCGTCGACTGGGTGACCACCAACGCCCGCAAGCCCGCCGTGGCGAACATGAGCCTCGGCGGCGGCGCCTCGCCCACCCTTGACAGCGCCGTGAGCCGCTCCATCGGCTCCGGCATCAGCTACGCCATCGCCGCGGGCAACGGCAACTTCATCGGCCAGCCCCAGGACGCCTGTACCGTCTCCCCCGCCCGGGTCGCCACGGCCATCACCGTCGGCGCCACCGACCGGACCGACCGGCGCGCCTCCTTCTCCAACTTCGGCACCTGCCTGGACCTCTTCGCACCGGGCGTGAGCATCACCTCGGCCTGGCGGTCGAACGACACCTCCACCAACACCATCTCCGGCACCTCGATGGCCGCGCCCCACGCGGCGGGCGTCGCCGCGCTCTATCTGGCGGCCAACCCGACCGCCGGCACCACCCAGGTCCGGGACGCGCTGGTGAACGGCGCGACGAACGGGGTCGTCCTCGACCCGCGCCCCGGATCCCCCAACAAGCTGCTGTACTCGCTCCTCTGATCCCACCCGGACGCCAAGCCGCGTAGCGACAGCGGAGACAGCGGAGCGCTCCCGGGCAGGGCCGGTGCCACCGTGCCCGGGAGCGCTCCCGTCCACCCGCCCCTCCGATACCGGTACCGGGCCCGCGAGGCCGCCTTCGGACGAAGGCTCCCTCAGCCAGGACGAGGAGATCGCGGCCGTGCCGACGCGACCTCAGTCGTTACGAGGGAACCCCAGGTCCACGCCCCCGTGCGGCTCCGACGGGTCCGGCCAGCGGGTGGTGACGACCTTGCCCCGGGTGTAGAAGTGCACTCCGTCGTTCCCGTAGATGTGGTGGTCGCCGAAGAGCGAGTCCTTCCAGCCGCCGAAGGAGTGATAGCCGACGGGGACCGGGATCGGCACGTTCACCCCGACCATCCCGGCCTGTACCTCCAGCTGGAAGCGGCGCGCGGCACCCCCGTCGCGGGTGAAGACGGCCGTACCGTTGCCGAAGGGCGAGGCGTTGATGAGCGCCACCCCCTCCTCGTACGTCTCCGCACGCAGGACACAGAGGACCGGCCCGAAGATCTCGTCCCGGTAGGCGTCGGAGTCGGTGGAGACCTTGTCCAGCAGCGAGATGCCGATCCAGTGCCCCTCCTCATAGCCCGGGACCGTGTGGCCGGTGCCGTCGAGCACGACCTCGGCGCCCTGGGCCGCCGCGCCCGTCACATAGGAGGCGACCTTGTCGCGGTGGGCCTTGGTGATCAGGGGGCCCATCTCGGAGGCCGGGTCGGTGCCGGGGCCGATGACGATCTTCTCGGCGCGCTCACGGATCTTCTCCACCAGGGCGTCGCCGATCGCCCCGACGGCGACCACGGCGGAGATCGCCATACAGCGCTCGCCCGCCGAACCGTACGCGGCGGAGACCGCCGCGTCCGCCGCCGCGTCGAGGTCCGCGTCCGGCAGGACCAGCATGTGGTTCTTGGCCCCGCCGAGCGCCTGGACCCGCTTGCCGTGGGCGGAGGCCGTCGTGTGGATGGAACGGGCGATGGGGGTCGAGCCGACGAAGGAGACGGCGGCCACGTCCGGATGCGTCAGCAGCGCCTCCACCGCCACCTTGTCCCCGTGGACCACATTGAGCACACCGTCCGGAAGCCCGGCCTCCGAGGCCAGTTCGGCGAGCAGCATCGAGGCCGACGGGTCCTTCTCACTGGGCTTGAGGACGAAGGTGTTCCCACAGGCGATGGCCAGCGGGAACATCCACATCGGCACCATCGCCGGGAAGTTGAACGGGGTGATGCCCGCGACGACCCCGAGCGGCTGCCGGATCGCGGCGACATCGACCCTGCTGGAGACCTGGGTGGACAACTCCCCCTTGAGCTGGGTGGTGATGCCACAGGCCAGCTCGACGATCTCCAGGCCGCGCGCCACCTCGCCGAGCGCGTCGGAGTGCACCTTGCCGTGCTCGGCGGTGATCAGCGCGGCGATCTCCTCACGGTGGGAGTCCAGCAGCGCGCGGTAGCGGAAGAGGATGGAGGTGCGCTGCGCCAGCGACGAGGTGCCCCAGGTGGTGAACGCCTCCTTGGCGCGCGCGACCGCCGTCGCGACCTCCTCCGCCGAGGCCAGCGCCACCCGGGTGGTGATCGCGCCGGTGGCGGGGTCGGTGACCGGGCCCCAGTCGCCGGACGCGCCCTCGACGGTCTTTCCGCCGATCCAGTGGTTGACGGTCTTCGTCATGACGAAAGGCTCCTTCACCTAGGCCCCAGAGGCCCCATCCGGCCACACCGGGCGCGGAGGGCCGAGGTTGTCTTCGGCCCTGCGTCCGCAGCGGACACGGAAGGCCGAGGTTGTCTTCGGCACTCCGGCCACACCGGGCGCGGAGGGCCGAGGTTGTCTTCGGCGCGCTGCGCGAACACCTCGCCCAACGCCGTTCTACAGATGGCGGCGGCGCGCGGCGGCCTGCCGCTCGTACTCCTCCCGGGCCCGGACGGCGGAGGGCCGGGTCGCGACCTGCGCCACGGGAACATCCCACCACGCCTGCGCGGGAGGTGGGCCCGACACTGTGTCTGGCGTTTCCGTCTCGACATAGACACCTGTGGGCACATCCGCCGCGCGGGCCTCGGCGAGCGCTTCGCGCAGGTCACCTACGGTTCTGGCGCGGATCATCCGCAGCCCGAGCGCGGCGGCGTTGGCGGCCAGATCGACGCCGAGCGGCGCGCCGGTGTACGTGCCGTCCGGGGCACGGTGCCGGTAGGCGGTGCCGAACCGCTCGCCACCGACCGACTCCGAGAGGCCGCCGATCGAGGCATAACCGTGGTTCTGGAGGATGACCACCTTGATCGGGATGTTCTCCTGGACCGCCGTCACGATCTCGGTGGGATTCATCAGATACGTACCGTCTCCGACGAGCGCCCAGACAGGGCGCCCGGGCGCCGCCATCGCCACCCCGATGGCGGCGGGGATCTCGTATCCCATGCAGGAGTAGCCGTACTCCACGTGGTACTGGTCCGCGGAGCGGGCGCGCCATAGCTTGTGGAGGTCGCCGGGGAGCGAGCCCGCCGCGTTGATCAGGATGTCGTCCCCGGTCACCAGCGCGTCGAGGACTCCGAGGACCTGGGTCTGGGTCGGCCGGGCGTCATCGTCCGGGCCCGCGTACGCCGTGTCGACCCGCCGCTCCCAGTGCTCCTTCGCCTCGCGGTACGCGTTCCCGTAACCGGCGTCAGGCGTCCGTACGGGCGCGGCACCCGCCAGTTCCGCCAGCGCCTCGCGCGCATCGGCCACCAGGGAGATTCCGGCCATCTTATGAGCGTCGAAGGAGGCGATATTGAGATTAAGAAACCGGACCGCCGGGTTCTGGAACAGAGTGGCCGATGCGGTGGTGAAGTCCGACCACCGTGTCCCCACCCCGATCACCAGATCGGCGGCACGCCCCAGCTCATCGGCGGTCGCCGTCCCCGTGTGGCCGATCGCGCCGACGTCCTGGGGGTGGCCGTACGGAAGGGCTCCCTTGCCCGCCTGCGTGGACGCCACCGGCACCCCGGTGGCCTCGGCGAACGCGCTCAGCGCCGCCTCCGCCTCGCTGTACCGGACCCCACCCCCGGCCACGATCAGCGGTCGGCGCGACTCGGCGAGCGCCCGCCGGGCCCGCTCCAGGGCCCGCGCGTCGGGCCGCGGCCGCGCCACGTGCCAGACCCGCTCGGCGAGGAACTCCTCCGGCCAGTCATACGCCTCCGCCTGGACATCCTGCGGCAGGGCCAGCGTCACCGCGCCGGTCTCGGCGGGATCCGTGAGCACCCGCATCGCCTGAAGCGCCGCCGGAATGAGCGCCTCCGGTCTGGTTACGCGATCGAAGAACCTCGACACCGGCCGGAGCGTGTCATTGACCGACACATCACCCGCGTACGGCACTTCCAGCTGCTGGAGTACGGGGTCGGCGGGCCGGGTCGCGAACACATCGCCCGGCAGCAGCAGCACCGGCAGCCGGTTGACCGTCGCCAGCGCGGCCCCGGTCACCAGATTGGTCGCGCCGGGGCCGATGGAGGTGGTCACGGCCTGGGCTGAGAGCCGACGGCACTGCCGGGCATAGCCCACGGCCGCATGGACCATGGCCTGTTCGTTACGGCCCTGGAAGTAGGGCATCTCGGCGCCGGGCCCGGTCCCGGACTCCACCAGCGCCTGGCCGATCCCCGCCACATTGCCATGGCCGAAGATGCCCCACGTCGCGCTGATCAGCCGATGGCGTCGGCCGTCGCGCTCGGTGTACTGGCGGGCGAGGAACGCGACGAGGGCCTGGGCGACGGTGAGTCGGCGCGTGGTCATCGGGGTTCTTCCTCCCTGGGGACCGGGGCGGGCCCGCCGACCGGGGCGGGCGTGACGGCTGACTGGGCGGCGGCGGCAGCGATGGCGGACTGGGCGGGCGCGGTGGCAGGCTGGGCGGGCGCCGGGGCTTCCGCGACCGGCACACCGGCCGAGGGGGCCTCATAGAACGGCAGCCGGGGGTCGACCGGCTCGGCGGCCCAGGTCTCCCGGATCCAGCCATGGTCCGGATGGTCGCAGATCAGCCACTCCCGGCCGGGGCCGGGCCCCGCCATCACATTGAGGTAGTACATCGTCCGGCCGGGCGAGGCGATCGACGGGCCGTGCCAGCCGTCGGGAATCAGGACCACATCGCCCGTACGGACCTCCGCCAGCACATCCGTACCTCCGGGGCGGGAGGGGGAGACACGGTGGTAACCGAGTCCGTCCCGGTCGATCTCGAAGTAGTAGATCTCCTCCAGCTCCGACTCGGCTCCGGGCCGGTGCTCGTCATGCTTGTGCGGCGGGTAGGAGGACCAGTTGCCTCCGGGGGTGAGCACCTCCACGGCGATCAGCCGGTCGCAGTCGAAGGTGTCGGCGGCGGCGAAGTTGTTCACCTGGCGCGAGCAGCCGCCCGCGCCACGCAACTCGACCTGTACCTCCGGTGCGGGGCCGTAGCGAGCGGGGAGTCGTCGCTCGCACTTCGCTCCTGCCAGCGCGAAGCGGCCTCCCGCACCGGAGGTGATCTGGGCGTGGGCGTCACGGGGGAGGTAGGCGAAGTCCGTGACTCCGCCGAACACACTCTCCCGCCCACGCAGGGTGAAGCTCTCCTCGGCCACGCGCACCTCGCACCCGCCGCTGAGCGGCAGCACGATCCACTCGCTCTCCGCGGTGTCGAGGGTGTGGCTGGCACCGGGTGCCAGTTCCAGCACCCGCAGCGAGGAGTGGTCCCAGCCCGCCCGGACGGGGTCGATCCGCAGGGCATAGGGCCCGCTGGCGGCGGTTCCAGCGGGTACATAGCGCTCGCCACCGCCCGGCTGAGATCTCTGGTCGGCGCTCATGGTCTGATCCGCTCCCGTACTCCGCATCGCTCCCGCCGGCTCCACGGGTTCCGGCGGTCCGGCCGGTTCCGGCGGGCCCGGTGAATCTCGCACGTCACAGCAGCCCCACCGCCGTATCGACCGCCCCGGCGACATCCCCGTCAGCGGGGTAGAGCAGCGAGCGCCCCACCATGAGCCCCTGGACGGTGGGCAACCGGAGCGCGCCCCGCCACTTCTCGTACGCGATGTCCTGGTCCTCACCTATCTCCCCGCCGAGCAGAACGGCCGGCAGGGTGGAACTCTCCATCACGGCCGCCATGTCATCGGGGTTCTCGGTCACCGGGACCTTGAGCCAGGAGTACGCGGAACTCCCGGCCAGGCCCGAGGCGATCGCAATCGACCGGGTGACCGCCTCGGCGCTGAGGTCGGTGCGCAGCCGTCCGTCGATCCGGTGGCAGAGAAAGGGCTCGACAAAGACCGGAATTCGGCGCTCCGCCATCTCCCCCACCGCCCGCGCCGTGGCGTCGAGGGTGTCGAGCGATCCCATGTCCTCATAGTCGATACGGAGGAGCAGCTTGCCCGCGTCGAAGCGGAGCCGTTCCAGATCCCGGGGCCGGTACCCGGTGAACCGGTCGTCCAGCTCGAACCGGGCGCCCGCCAGCCCGCCCCGGTTCATCGAACCCATCACGATCTTGCCGTCGAGTACACCGAGGAGCAGCAGGTCATCCAGGATGTCGGCGGTGGCCAGGACCCCGTCCACACCGGGGCGGGAGAGCGCGAGACAGAGCCGTTCGAGCAGATCCAGACGGTTGGCCATGGCGAGCCTGCTGTCACCGACGGCGAGCGCTCCCCGAGCGGGGTGGTCGGCCGCGATGATCATCAGCCGACCGCTCTCACCGAGCAGCCGGGGGCGTCTGCCGCGCCGAGCCGCCGCCTCCGCGACGGCCTCGGGATGGCGGGCGCGCACGGTGGCGAGCTCCGCGAGGTCGATCCGGCTCATGACCCGCCTCCGGCGGAGGCGTCCGGCACCGGACCGCCCGCGAGGACCTGCTCGACCTCCGGCGGGTACGGCATCGCGCTGGAGCAGGCGAGGCGGGAGGCCACGATCGCCCCGGCGGCGTTGGCGTACCGCATGATCCGCTCCAGCGTCCAGCCCGCGAGCAGACCGTGGCACAGCGCCCCGCCGAAGGCGTCTCCCGCACCAAGCCCGTTGACCACCTCGACCGGTACGGGCGGCACCTCCGCGCGGGTGCCGTCGCGGTGGAGGGCGAGCACGCCCTTCGGCCCCTGCTTGACCACGGCGAGTTCCACCCCGGTGGCGAGCAGGGCGCGCGCGGCGGCCTCCGGCTCCCGCTCGCCCGTGGCGATCTCGCACTCCTCGACATTGCCGACCGCGACGGTGGCGTGAGCGAGCGCCTGCCGGTAGCACGGGCGTGCCGTCTCCGGGTCCTGCCAGAACATCGGCCGCCAGTCGAGATCGAAGACGGTCACGCCGGAGCGGCCCCGGTGGGCGAGGGCCGCCAGGGTGGCCGAGCGGCTGGGCTCGGCGCAGAGTCCGGTACCGGTCGTCCAGAAGACCCGCGCGGCGGCGATAGCGGCCAGATCCAGCTCCTCCGCGCGGATCTCCAGGTCCGGCGCCTTGGGGAGGCGGTAGAAGTAGAGCGGGAAGTCGTCCGGGGGGAAGATCTCGCAGAAGGTGACGGGGGTGGGGTACTCGGCCACCGGGGTCACCCAGCGGTCATCCACGCCGAACTCGCCCAGCGCCAGATGCAGATAGTCCCCGAAGGCGTCCTGCCCGGTGCGGGTGATCAGGGCCGTACGCCGTCCGAGCCGGGACGCGCCGACGGCGACGTTGGTCGCCGAACCGCCGAGGAACTTCCCGAAGGTGTCGACCTCCGCCAGCGGCACACCCGTCCGCAGGGGGTAGAGATCCACCCCGATCCGGCCCATGGTGATCACGTCGTACGGCTGAGGGTCGTACGGCTGAGGCATGCCCGTCCCTTCGGTTCGACGCCCGGCTCTCCCCAGGTCTAGTGCTCCTCCAGGAGCCCTGTCAACATTTTGTCCTTACATACGGACGAATCCTTGACACTCCTCCGCGACGGCCGGAAAGCTCAGCCGCATGACCTCCTCCGCCCCCACCCTGAACCACATCCGGGTCGGCTCCGCCCCGGACTCCTGGGGCGTGTGGTTCGCCGACGACCCGCAGCAGATCCCCTGGCGGCGCTTCCTCGACGAGGTCGCCGAGGCGGGGTACACGTGGATCGAACTCGGCCCCTACGGCTATCTCCCCCGTGACCCCGCCGTCCTGGCCGACGAGACGGCCCGGCGTGGCCTGAGCGTCTCGGCGGGCACGGTCTTCACCGGGCTCCACCATGGCCCGGCCGTCTGGGAGCAGACCTGGTCCCATGTCTCCGATATCGCCACCCTCACCCAGGCGATGGGCGCCGACCAACTCGTGGTCATCCCCTCCTTCTGGCGTGATGACAAGACGGGCCGGGTTCTGGAGGACAGCACCCTCACGGCCGCGCAGTGGCGGGATCTGACCACCCAGACCGAACGGCTCGGCCGCGAGGTGCGCGAGCGCTACGGACTGCGCATCGTGGTCCACCCCCACGCCGACACCCATATCGACAGCGAGGAGAACGTCGCCCGCTTTCTCGACGCCACCGATCCCGACCTGGTCTCCCTCTGCCTGGACACCGGGCACTACGCCTACTGCGGCGGCGACAGCGTCAAACTGATCGAGACCTATGGGGAACGGATCGGCTACCTCCATCTCAAGCAGGTGGACCCGGAGGTCCTCGCCGCGGTCAGGGCCGAACACCTGCCCTTCGGGCCCGCCGTGGCGCGCGGGGTGATGTGTGAACCGCCGACCGGGGTGCCCGCCCTGGAGCCCGTCCTGGCGGCGGCCCAGCGGCTGGGGGTGGATCTCTTCGCCATCGTGGAGCAGGACATGTACCCGTGCCCGCCGGACAAGCCCCTGCCGATCGCCCAGCGCACCCGGCGCTTCCTGCGGTCCTGCGGCGCCTGATCTCCGTCGCAGTCGCCGTCTGCCTCTGTCCCTGTCCCTGTCCCTGCGCCTGTGTCTCTGTGTCTCTGTGTCTCTGTCACAGTTGTCGCCCCACGATCACGCTTTTCTCCATCACGCGGGTTTTCGGTCACAGACGGTCAACAGCAACGGCACACCCATCCCGCTCTGGTTCAACGAGCGACAAGCTCTTGATCACCAGTGTCGGTGCGACAGCTCGCCCGGTGGCTTCCCGGCCGCCGATGTCGCGCGCGCAGGGAGGTGCCAGACACATGACGGATCACAGGCTGTGGTCATACAAGGAGATCGCCGCTCATATCCGGGTTCAACCCGACACCGTCCGCTCATATCGCAAGCACGGCCTTCTCCCCCCTCCCGATCTGATGCAGGGCGGCAAGCCCTACTGGTACGCGGAAACCATCCGCGTCTGGGTGGCCAACCGCCCCGGGAACCGCAACCGCAGAAGCGACTGACCCCCGTCCCCTCCATCCCGTCCCCACGGTGACCCAGGTCCCGCGCCCCCCGGGCGCGGGACCTCCGTCATGGCCCCACTTCCCCCCTCTCCGCGCCGCCTTGTGGGCACTGTCCGAGCGCCACTCCCACACGTACGCCCGGATAAAATCCTTGGACCCCGGATCACCGCGTCGCCAGGATGAGCCCATGAGCGACCAGCCCACCTGCGACTTCTCCGATAAACCCACCCTCCACGGCGAGAGGGTGATCCTGCGGCCCTTCACTGGGGCCGATGTGCCCGCCATGATCGAGATCCTGGCGGACCCCGAGGTACTGCGCCTCACCGGAAGCCCCGAGGACGAGGAGCCCGACGCGGACCATCTGAGGTCCTGGTACAGCTCCCGCAGCGATCAGAACGACCGGCTCGACCTGGCCGTGGTGGACCGGAAGAGCGGGGTGGTCGTCGGCGAGGCCGTCCTCCACGACTGGTCCCCCACCCACCGCTGCTGCCGGTTCCGGATTCTCATCGGCCCTCTCGGCCGCGACCGGGGCTTCGGCACCGAAGCCACCCGGCTGATCGTGGGCCACGGCTTCGAGCGTCTCGGTCTGAACCGGATCGAGCTCAGCGTCTATGACTTCAACCCGCGCGCCCGGCGTGCCTACGAGGAGGTGGGCTTTGTCGCCGAGGGCACGGAACGTGAAGTGCTTCATCTCAATGGCGAATGGTTCGACGCCACCGCGATGTCGGTCCTGGCCCGGGAATGGGCCGTGCACCGGGGCACCCCGGAGATCAGCGCCAGGGTCTCACCGGGCATCACGGGCTGATCTCGCCGCTCATACCGTCCGCCGAGATCGATCCCTGGGCGGGCGGTCATCCCCTTCAGAGACATCTCTGAGTGGCCGCCCACCCAGCCGCACTCCCGCAGCACCCCGCCTGTGCGGGCAGGTCCTCCCGTGCGGACAGGTCCTCCCCGCCGACAGGGGCCACCCGGTGCCGCCGGGGCTCCGTTTCACCCGCCCGGTGCCGGACCACCCGCCCGACACCGGACCGCGCTCAGCCTCCCGTGCCGACCTTGTCCCGTGCCCGGGGCCCACCGTCGCGCTCTCCGTCCGTCTCCCCGGGGTGCCCGGGGCCGGATATCAGGTCGGCCGTGCTGTGGGCGGGCCGCGCCGCGCCGGACCGTGCCGGGGCGGTGGCCTCCCCCTCGCTCAGCCCGAACCGGTCATGGAAGCGGCGCAGCGGCCCCGGCGCCCACCAGGTCCACTTCCCTGTCAGCTTCATCACTGAGGGGACCAACAGCCCTCGGACCACCATGGCGTCCATCAGCACGGCCAGGGCGATCCCCAGTCCCAGCATCTTGGTGTTGGTCACCCGCGAGGTACCGATGGCCACCATCACCACGGCGAGGATCACGGCGGCGGCCGTGATCAGCCCGCCGGTGCGCTGGATCCCGAAGCGGACCGCCTGGTCGTGCTCTCCCGTACGGTCGTACTCCTCCTTGATCCGGGAGAGCAGGAAGACGCCGTAGTCCATCGAGAGCCCGAAGGCGATGCAGAACATCAGCACGGGCAGATTGGTCTCGATGTCCCCGGTGGGGGTGAACCCGAGAAGTCCGGAGAGATGACCTTCCTGGAAGACCCAGACCAGGGCCCC
The DNA here is from genome assembly GCF_042800315.1 of Streptomyces sp. NPDC057638. NCBI lineage: Bacteria > Bacillati > Actinomycetota > Actinomycetes > Kitasatosporales > Streptomycetaceae > Streptomyces > Streptomyces sp. NPDC057638. The sequence goes on along the minus strand of NZ_JBHVHF010000088.1, from coordinate 3,345 downwards.
GAACATCGCCGTCAGGCTCAGGGCGTTGAGCACGACCGCCTGGAGCGGGATCAGCACACTGCCGGTGAGCAGGAAGACCAGCAGAAGGGTTGCCACAAGGATGATCGCCAGTGCCGGAACGAGCCCATCGGCTATCGCCGTCTTGGAGTCCTCCAGCACAGCCGCGCGACCGGTCACCGAGGTCTCGAAGGGCGCGGGCACCTTCCGCAGCTCGTGGACCAGCTCCTGCGCCTCCTCGCCGACTGCCTCACCTCGGGGCTGGACCGTGAAGTAGGCACGATCCCCGGAGACCACCGGCCCGTCGACCCGCAGCACCCCGGGAAGAGTGGCCACCCGGTCACGGAACTCCGTGTAGGCGACGGAGACCGTAGCGCTCCGCTCCGCCGACGCCTGTGGCTCGGAACGCTCCGCCAGTATCTCGATCCCGCCGTCGGGACTACCGGGGAACCCCTCGCGGATGTACTGCTGAACCGTGTGGGACTCGGCCGAGGCCGGCAACTGACGGTCATCCGGCGTACCGAACTTCACTCCCAGGAAGGGCAGCCCCAGCACGAGCAGCGCGGCCACCGTGCCGAAGGCGAAGAGAGGGGCGCGCCGCATCACCAGGTCAGCGAGCCGCGCCCAGCCACGACCCGCCCGTTCGGGATCCTCCGTCTCCCGCGCCGCCCCCTTCCCGCGCCGGAACATCCGGCGCAGATCCAGCGCGTTCACCCGGTGCCCCAGCAGCAGGAGCGCCGCGGGCAGCAGCACCAGCGCCGCGACGGCCGCCAACAGCACGACCGCGATGCCCGCGTAGGCGAAGGAGCGGAGGAAGTACTGCGGGAAGACCAGCATGGCGGCCAGGGACACCGCCACGGTCAGCGCCGAGAACAGGACCGTGCGCCCGGCGGTGCGCAGGGTCGTGCCCACCGCCTCCCGCACCCCGGCTCCGGCCTCCAGTTCCTCGCGGTACCGGCGGACGATGAACAGGGCGTAGTCGATGGCGAGCCCAAGGCCGAGCGCCGTCGTGAGGTTGAGGGCAAAGACGGAGACATCGGTGATCTCGGTGAGCCCGCGCAGAACCGCGTTGGTCCCCAGGATCGCCACGACTCCCACGGCCAGGGGCAGCAAGGCCGCGACCGCACTGCCGAAGACCACGATCAGGAGGAGCAGTGTCACCGGAAGCGCGATCAGCTCGGCCCGCAGCAGGTCTTCCTGGATGATCGTCGTCATCTCGTGCTGCACCGCCACCGGGCCGCCGAGCGAGACCTCGACCGGGCCGTGTGTGCCCCGGTACTGCGGCGCTATCCGCTCCAGGACCTCCGAGGCCGTCTTCTCGTCTCCCTCGATCCGGGCGGCGATCAGGGCCTGCCGACCGTCCTCCGCCCGGAGCGCCGGGGACAGCGTGTCCCAGTAGGACCCGACCCCGGTCACCCCCTCCTCAGCGGCGAGCCTCTTCGTCAGCGCGCGGGCCTCGGCGATGACGGCGGGGCGGTCGACAGCGGTGGCACCGGCCGCCGCGGCGGCTCGGCCGGGCGCGGCGGAGGCCGCCGTGTCACCGGCCGCGCCGTCCGCCGGGTCGCCACTGGACCGCGCGTCCCCATCGGGGACGGTCACCAACAGCAGGAGATTGGGCCGCGAGGCGGGGAACTCCCGCTGAAGGACCTCGGTGGCGTAGGTCGACTCGGCGTCGGGGTCCTCCCAGCCTCCACTGCCCATACGGTCCGCGACTCCGCTGCCCGCGAAGACCGCGAGCGCGGTGAGCACGAGCGCCACCACGAGCGAGAGGCGGGGTCTGGCCATGACGAACCCCGCCCACCTCCCGGTCCGCCGCTCGGCGGTCTCCCCCGGCCCGGAGGAACGGCTGTTGACTTCGGACATGGTGCGGTGTCCCCTTCACCTGGTCCCACGCGCCGCTCCCAAGGGCAGGCAGCATGGGTCGACCATCGCCATAGACCATGGCAAACACGAGCACTCGCTCGCATTAATCAAGAATGCGAGCGGGCGCTCGCGTTTGTCAACCGCGCCAGGAAGCTGGGGATTTCACCGTGCCGGAGCCGACCAAACGTGAGCCCGCGACGCCGGAGCCGACCGAGCCACAGAAGCCGGAGCCCGGCCCGGAGGCGGCCGAAGCGGGAACCAAGCCCCGCCGCCGCCAGGCCCGCGGGGAGCGCCGGATCGCCCAGCTGCTCGACGCCGCCGCCAGCGTCTTCACCGCGACCGGCTACAGCGGGGCCAGCACCAATGCCATCGCACGCGAGGCGGGCGTCTCCCCCGGCACGCTCTACCAGTTCTTCCCGAACAAGGAGGCCATCGCCATCGAGCTCGGCGGCCGCCTCCTCGACCAGTGGCGGACCTCCCACGGCACCGCGCTGGAAGCGGCGGGCAGCGACCTGCCGCTCGACGAACTGCTCGACGCGGTACTCGACCCGCTGTTCGCCTTCAATTACGAGAACCCCGCCTTCGCCGCACTGATCCACGGCCCCGACAGCCCCGGCCAGATCACCCGCGAGTTCCAGGCTCTCCACGACGGACTGCTCACCCGTATCGAGGAGGTCATCGGCGGCTACCTGCCCGGTATGCCACGAGAGGAACGAGCCCGCGTCTCCCAGGTGACCTTCACCCTTTTCAAGGCGGGCCTCGACCTCGTCCTCACCCATGAGGGTGAGGAGCGCGAGGCATATGCCCGGGAGATCAAAACGGTCATGTTCCGCTACCTGGACCCGCTCTTTCCGGTGAACGACGACGGAACCTGCTCCATCACCGGGCGCCAGGTCGGCCACCGGGGGTAGTCCGGGACCAGGCCCCCACCGCGACCACACCGCCGCGACCCCCCGCCCCACAAACCCGACCCATCACTCCCGTACAGGAAGTGCCCATACCCCCTAGGGGTATTGTATAGTGAGTGTCGCGAGGCCCGGCACCCCTAAGGGAGGGCCTCCAGACCGCCACATACCCATCTAGACCGGCACACAGCACAGCCCGACGAGGAGAACGAGATGACCGCGAACACCGAGATCGAGATCACCGAGACCGCTCCCGCCTCCGGCTGCTGCGGCGGCAGCTCATGCGGTACGGGCGCGGCCGAGCAGCGGTCCGAGGGCCAGGTCACCACCGTCTACCAGGTCGCGGGCATGACCTGCGGCCACTGCGAGGGCGCCATCGCGACCGAGATCTCCACGCTCGCCGGGGTCACCTCGGTCAAGGCCGTCGCCGCGACGGGCAAGGTGACCGTCATCTCCGAGGCCCCGCTGGACGAGGCCGCCGTCCGTGACGCCGTGGACGAGGCGGGCTACGAGCTGGTCGGCCTGGCCTGACCGCCCCCCACTCCCCGCCGCGGCCGCGCCCGGCCAGTCACACACTGGC
>NZ_JBHVHF010000087.1:0-26274 GCF_042800315.1 Streptomyces sp. NPDC057638 | reverse complement strand
CGCCCGGCCAGGGGCGCGGCGGGGGCACCCTCCGGACGGCGGCACGACAGAGGGGTCACCCATCACACGGCAGAGCGACAGAACGACAGAACGGCAAAGAGGTAGGAATGCCACTGAATCGATAGAATTCGACCATGGCAGAGCGACCACCCGTCGCTCCGACCGCACCGGAACTCGTCCTCGAAACCGACGGCGGTTCGACGGTGATGAGTCCGAGCCGGGACTATCACGTCGGGCGCGACCCCCAGAGCGAGATCGTCCTCGACGACACCCGGGTGTCCTGGCACCACGCGGTGCTGCGCACCACCGACGGCCACTGGACGGTCGAGGACGAGAACAGCACCAACGGCACCTACGCCGACGGGCGCCGGGTCCATGAGTGGGATGTGGGTCCGGGCAGCGAGATCCGGTTCGGCAGCCCGGCGGACGGCCCCCGGGTGGTGCTCGCCGAACCCCCCGCCGTCTCCCTGCCGGGTGCCACCGGCACCTTCCGGCAGCCCACGAGCGTCCATCCGCTGCCCACCCGTACGGTCCGCATCGGACGCTCCTCCGACAACGACTTCGTCGTCGACGACCTGACCGTCTCCCGCCACCACGCCGAGCTGTGCACCCACCCCGACGGCAGCTACGAGATCGTGGACCTCGGCTCCCACAACGGCACCTTCCTCAACGGCCGACCGGTCACCCGCGCGCCCATCGGCCAGGGTGACATCGTCGGCATCGGCCACTCGGCCTTCTGTCTGGTCGGCGACCAGCTCCAGGAGTACGTGGACACCGGCGAGATCTCCCTCGACGTCCAGGACCTGGCGGTCACCGTGGACGGCGGGCGCAAGACCCTGCTCGACCATGTCTCCTTCCCGGTCGGTGAGAAGTGCCTGCTCGCGGTGGTGGGGCCGAGCGGTGCGGGGAAGTCGACCCTGCTCAACGCCCTCACCGGGCTGCGCCCCGCCGACCATGGACGGGTCCTGTACGACGGACGCGACCTCTACCACGACTACGCGGAGCTGCGCCGGCGTATCGGTCTGGTGCCGCAGGACGACATCCTGCACACCCAGCTGACCGTGCGCGCCGCCCTCGGCTACGCGGCCGAACTGCGCTTCCCCCAGGACGCCGACCCCGCCGAGCGGCGGGCCCGGGTCGCCGAGGTGATCGAGGAGCTGGGACTCGCCCAGCGGGCCGACCAGCCGATCCACCAGCTCTCCGGCGGACAGCGCAAACGCGTCAGTGTGGCGCTGGAACTGCTCACCAAGCCCTCGCTGCTCTTCCTCGACGAGCCGACCTCGGGTCTCGATCCGGGTATGGACCGCTCGGTGATGCAGATGCTGCGGGGCCTGGCGGACGACGGACGGACCGTCATCGTCGTCACGCACAGCGTGCTCAGCCTCGATGTGTGCGACCGGCTGCTGGTGCTGGCGCCCGGCGGCCGGATCGCCTACTACGGGCCGCCGGAGGAGGCTCTTCCGTTCTTCGGCCAGGAGCGCTGGCCGGAGGCGTTCGAGGCGTTCGAGAACGACCGCGACCGGGACTGGGCGGGCGCCTACCTCGCCTCCTCCTGCCATGCCTACGCCACCTCCCTGCAACCGCGCCCGGGTGACGACGCCCTCGCCGCCCCGGTCGCGGCCCCGGAGCCCAAGGCGCAGAGCTGGGGCGCGCAACTGTGGACACTGGTACGCCGCTACACCGCCGCCCTCAGCTCCGACCGCACCTTCATCGCCGTCATGGTCGCGCTGCCGTTCATCATGGGCGCCATGGCCCGCGCCCTGGCCGGTGGCCAGCTCACCCGGGAGACGGCGATGAACGCCCTCCTGATCCTCTGTGTGGGCGGAGTGCTGACCGGCGCGGCCAACGCGGTGCGCGAGCTGGTCAAGGAACGGGTGATCTACCAGCGGGAACGGGCGGTCGGGCTGTCCCGCTCGGCCTATCTGATGTCCAAGATCGTCGTGCTGGGAGTGATCACCGTGGTCCAGGCGGTGGTGCTCACCCTGGTCGCGCTCGCCGGGGTCGATCTCAACGCGCCCGGCGGGCGGGGTGTGCTGATGCCTCCGCTGCTGGAGATCACGCTGGCGGTGGCGCTGCTGTCGTTCACCGCGATGATGCTGGGGCTGCTGATCTCGGCGCTGGTGCGCAAGGAGGAGGTCACCATGCCCCTGCTGGTGCTCCTCGCCATCGTGCAGGTCGTCTTCTGCGGCGCGCTGCTGCAACTGCACGGTACGCCGGTGGTCGAACAGCTCGCCTGGCTGGTGCCCTCCCGGTGGGCGCTGGGGGCGATGGCGGGCACCATCGGACTGCACCGGCTGGTGCCCGGCGCGCTGACCGCCGACCCGCTCTTCGGCCACTCCGTGGGCGTCTGGCTGACCAACATGGGCATGATGGTGGTGCTCTCGGCGCTCTTCGGCTTCCTGGTCGCCCGGCTGCTGCGGCGCCGCGAACCCGCCGTGATGCGGAAGTGAGGGGGACACGATGGCCCCTGACGGCTTCCAGCCCAGCCATGTCGTCCCCCACGAGGGGCTGTCCGCCTGGGAGTCCCCGGACCAGACCCGTCCGACCGCGCCGCTGGACCCGCTGCTGCCGGTCCGGCTGATCGACCGGCGCGGGGACTGGGGCCGGATCGAGTGCGCCAACGGCTGGACCGCGTGGGTCGACGGCCGCCTCCTGGTTCCCGTCCCCCACGGCCCCCCGGCCTCCGGGCTCCCCCTCGCCCGTACCGCCGACCCCCGCCCCCTCCTCGCCCGCGCGGAGGAGGCGCTCGGCGGCTACCGGCGCGCCCTGGACGACCTGGCGGCGGGCCGGATCGACGGCGAGACGTTCCGGGCGCGCACCCGGGGGACCCGGGTGGGCGCGGTGCTTGAGGGCGAGTCGGTGTGGCTGTACGAGTCGGAACACGAGCGCTGGGTGTACGCGAGCGGCGAGCAGCTGGTGACCTACGCGGTGGGCGCGGCCCCGGCGGCGGGCGGCGCGCCCGGTGCGATACCGGCGGCGCAGCCCGGCCGGCCACCGGGGACGGCGGCTCCCGGTGCCGTCCCGCCCGTGGCGGCCCCGGGTACGGGGGCGCCGGGCGGCCAGCCGTCGGTGCCACCGGGCCCGGCCTCGGTACCGCCCGGACCGGCCTCGGTACCACCCGGCCCGGCGTACACACCGGCCGATCAGGCGTACGCACCGCCGGGACAGGCATCAACGCCGACCGGACCGGCTTCCACACCGCCCGGGCAGGTCTCGGTACCGCCGGGACAGGCGTACCCGCCGACCGACCAGGGCTACCCGCCACCCGGACCGGCCTCCGCACCGCCCGGACAGGCGTACCCGCCGCCCGGCCAACCCACCACGCCGGCCGACCAGGGCTACCCGTCGGCGGCCCAGCCCACGGCACCGGCCGACCAGGGCTACCCGCCGCCCGATCAGACGTCGATGCCGCCCGGCCAGCCCTCCGTACCGCCGGGACCGGCGTACCCGCCCCCCGGCACCGATCCCTCCGGCGCGCCGACGGCCACGCCCCCGTCCACACCGGCGACACCGCCGCCCGGCTCCCCCACCCCGGTACCGCAGGCGGTACCACCACCGCCCACCGTGGCGGTACCGCCCGGCGCCGCGCCCCCGCCCGCCGTCTCCCCGAGCATGGCTCCGACCGCCTCGGCGCCGCCGCCGGGACCCGGGCGGTACGCGGCCCCGCCCCCTCCCGGCGGTGCCGTCCCCACGGCCTCGGCGCCGCCGCCGTCCGGGACCTCCGCGCCGTACGCCCCTCCCGCCCGTGAGCCCACCCGGGTGGTGCCGCCGCCCCCGGACCCGCGCTGGAGCGAGGGCCGGGAAGGCGCCGGGACCCCGGACGGCGGCGCGGAACGCGACGAGCGCGACGACTGGGCCGACCGGTCCGACCGGGCCGACCAGGCTGACGCATATCCAGACGACACACCCGATGAGGACCGGGCCCGGCGCGGCGGAGGTGAGTCCGGATGAGCGGGGAGGAGCCCGGCACGGAGCCGGCCGGGCTGGACAACGGTCTGCCGTCGGGGCGCCCGACCGATCTCGTCGGGCGCCGGATCGCGGGCTACCGCGTCGAGAGCGAGATCGGCCGGGGCGGCATGGCCGTGGTCTACCGGGCCCGCGACCTGCGGCTCGACCGGATCGTGGCGCTCAAGCTGCTCGCCCCCGAACTGGTACGCAACGACACCTTCCGCAAGCGGTTCGCCCATGAGTCCCGGGTGGCCGCCGCCATCGACCACCCGCATATCGTGCCGGTCTTCGAGGCCGGGGAGACCGAGGGCCTGCTCTTCATCGCGATGCGCTACGTACCGGGCCAGGACCTGCGCGCCCTCCTGCACCGCGAGGGCCCGCTCCCGCCCGGGACGGCCGTACGGATCTCCGCCCAGGTCGCCTCGGCGCTGGACGCGGCGCACGCCCACGACCTGGTCCACCGCGATGTGAAGCCGGGCAACATCCTGGTCGCCGAGGGCACCGACAGCGACCACCCCGAACACGTCTACCTGACGGACTTCGGACTGACGAAGAAGTCGCTCTCGCTGACGGGGTTCACCCACAACGGGCAGTTCGTCGGCACCCTGGACTATGTGGCCCCGGAGCAGATCTCCGGCCAGCCGGTGGACGGCCGCTGCGACGTCTACAGCTTCGCCTGTGTCGTCTACGAGATGCTGACCGGCTCCGTGCCGTTCCAGCGCGAGGACGACATCGCGCTGCTGTGGGCCCAGCAGTTCGACGCGCCGCCGCCGCCGACCGGTCTGCGTCCCGGGCTTCCGCCCGCCACCGACGCGGTGCTGCTCAAGGCCCTGGCCAAGACTCCCGGCGAACGGTACGACAGCTGCGGGCGGTTCGTGGCGGAGCTGCGGGCCGCGCTGCTGACACCCGTATCCGGCCAGACCACCGATCAGGGCGGCGGCCAGGACGCCACCACTCCTCCTCCGGTGCCCTCCGGCACGGACAGCGGACGTCCCGAGCCCCCTCCCGGCCCACCCGAGTGGGCCCGTCCGGTCTTCCCGGGCGTTCCTGTGTGAGCCGGTCCGCCGGTACGCCGATCCACCGGTCCGGTACGGAATCGGCGATACGGAGCCGTACGCACCGGAACGAACCGATCCGCAATCCCCGGCGGCGCCACTGCGCCACCCGGGGCTACGCCGGTCCCGGCCCCGCCGGGCGCAGCCAGCGCGCCAGCAGACCACCGAGAAGGCCCGTGACCAGGCCCCACAGCACCGCGAGCCCCAGCGCCGACCACAGCCGTGGGTCCAGCCGCACCCGGGCCCCGAGCGCGCCGCCCGCGTCGCCGATGCCCAGCAGGCTCAGGCCCCAGGAGGCGTCGACGCGCACCAGCGAGCAGACCGTGAACACGGTGAGGACCAGGGCCACCGCCATCCGTACCGCCAGCAGCCCCAGGGGCGTGTCCCCCGGGGAACGCGCGGCCAGCAGCAGCCCGGCGCCCAGCGTCAGCAGCGCAGCACCCGCCAGCAGCCACCAGACCCGGCCGTCGTGTCCGGCGAGCGTCTCCAGGTTCAGGGTGCCGCCGCCGGGTGTGCGCAGCACGAGTTCGAGCACCCGGGGCACGGGCAGCCCGAACGGTCCCTCGGCCCGGCCGTCCCAGGTCGCGCCGAGGCCGAGGGTGAACGCGAGCCAGACGAGGTTGGGCAGCCCCAGCAGCAGCACGGCCAGGGTCTGCGCCGGATGCCCCTGGGTGACGGCGACCACCAGACAGGCGACCACGCCCATCACCACGGCGGCCAGCAGCAGGACCGCCATGGCGTGCGCGGCGGGGCGTACCGTGTCCTGGAGCCCCGTCCACCGCGGGGGCAGCGGCGCCCGCCGCGAACACAGCAGCGCGAGCGCGCACACGACCGCGAGGAAGAGCAGCCCGAAGAGCAGGGTGGGCACCACATCGGCCGCGAAGCCCACGGTGGGGGTGGCGCCGAGCAGCGCGCCCAGGTCCAGGAGGCCGCCTGACGGGGTGAGCGCGAAGCTCTGCCGGGCGAGGGCGGCGAGCCCGAGGAGCGCCACGGCCCACAGCGCGGCCAGCCGTCCGGCCCAGAGCCCCAGTTCACGGGCGCCGACGACGGCCCGGTGCCGCAGCGGGCGGAGGAAGCCGTACGCGAGGACGAGGATCCCGGCGAGGGTGACCGACAGCGGCCACAGGGCGAGTTCGCCCCGGGAGCCGCCGAGGAGACCGGCGTCGCCGGTGAGCCGTACCGTGCCGCCGACCGCCAGGACGACGGTCGCGGCGACCACCCTCGGGAAGGCGCCGTCCGGCAGGTCGGCCGCGCCCGCCGCCCACAGCCCGAGCGCGGCGACGGCGATCAGCGCCACGAGCGTGGCGGCCACCACCGCGAGGGCGCGCGCCCAGCCCTCGGGGGACGGGGTGACTGCCCGGTGCTCCGGGGGCGTCGGCTGGCTCACGCTGCCACGCTAAGCAGGGCGCGAGCGGGGCGCGCGCCGGGCGGGCCCGTCGGGCGGTGGCCCCGGCGTCTCCCGGGGCCACGGACCGTCCCGTACCGCTGGCACCCCCGCCGCCCACCGTCCGCTTGCGCCGGGCGCGAGGACACGGCACACAATGGGAGGGAGGGACCCGTCTGGTGGTCCCTCCGACCGGCTCCCCTCCGGTGTCCGAGGACACTCTGGCCGGTTCCCGTCGGCTTCCGGCCGCCGTGTGGCGGCCGTCGGCCGGACCGTTGCGCTTCGAGCCGGTCCGTGCCGCCTCCGTGTCCGGGTGGTGGCAGCGCGAGCGGTGGGAAGAAGAGCCCGTGCGCGCCGAACCTCCGTCACCCGAACGGCCCAGTGGCCCTCCGTCCGGCCCCTTGTCGGGGCAGCCCGCCCATGAACCCACCCACGGCGATTCCGCCGCGCCACCACCGCCACCACCGCCACCCAGCGGCCCTCAGCAGCCCCCGTCGGGTCCTCCGGGTCCGGACGAGGGCGGCCCGGCGGCCACGGGTGGCGAGGGCGGCAAGGGCGGCCCCTGGTGGCGCTCGGTCCCCAAGGTCGCGGCCCTCGCGGCGCTGGTGGTGCTGGCGGTCGTCCTCGTGATCGTCCTCACCCGCCCCGGCGGCGGTGGTGGCGGCTACTCGTCGACGGGCGGCGGCGAGGTGTTCCTGCGCCCGGCGGCTGCGGCCGGGCCCGATCCGTACACGGCGTCGAGCGCCCAGGCCGGTGAACCGGTCCCGCAGCCCACGGGACCGCCGCCGAGTTCCCCGTCCAACAGCACGGTCCAGTCGATGAACGGCGGGGAGCCGGGTCTGTACGGCGGGAAGCAGTCGGACGCCAGTTGCGACGTCAACAAGCAGATCGCGCTGCTGACCTCCAACACCAAGACGAACGCGGTGTTCGCCTCCGTCCTCGGTATCCAGCCCGGTGAGGTGGCGAGCTATCTGCGCTCCCTGACCCCCGTCCAGCTGCGGATGGACACCCGGGTGACCTACTACGGGCTCAAGAACGGCGCCGCGACCCAGCACCAGGCGGTGCTCCAGAGCGGGACGGCCGTCCTGGTGAACGACCTGGGCGAGCCCACCGTCCGCTGTGCCTGCGGCAATCCGCTGAAGCCGCCGGTGGAGCAGAAGGGGTCGGTGCGGTACCAGGGTGAGGCATGGCCCGGCTACAACCCGGGCACGGTGGTGGCGGTCCAGCCCGCCGCCAAGCCCGTCCAGGACTTCGTGGTCTACGACCAGAGCGGGAGCAACTGGTTCACCCGCCCCGCGGGCAGTGCGGGGACGGAGGACAAGAAGACCACTCCTCCGGCGACCACGCCGTCGCCCACCCCGCCCGCGCCCTCACCCTCGGCACCGGCGGGCTCCCCCACCCCCGGTTCGTCCACGCCCGGCGGGCCGACGCCGGGGGGAACGGCTCCGAGCACCCCGGCGGGAGCGAGCACGACCGCGCCGCCGCCGTCGCCTCCCCCGGCCTCGCCGCCCGTCGAGCCTCCGCCCGCGCAGACACCCCCGCCGCCCCCGGCCACCCCGGCAACACCGCCACCACCGCCGCCGCCGCCGGGCTATGGCACCACGGGCGCCTCGGCTCCGGGGAGTGAGCCCCTCACACCCGCGGCGTGACCGCGGCAGGGGCCGCGGCTGGTCCGCCGACCGGCCGCGGCCCGCGAGCGGGTCAGCCCGTCAGCCGAGTTCCAGCGTGGTGACGCCGTAGACCCGGTCCGCGCGGACCTTCGGTGCCGGTCCCGTGTACATCCGTACGGTCGGGAACTGCGCCTCCAGGCCGCGGCTCAGCGCCAGTTCGGTGGCCGTCGTGTGCTCCTGGGGCATATCGACCGCGATCCGGTCACCGGGCGTGAGATGCGCCGTCAGCCCGTCCAGCAGGGCCTCGGCGTCCTCCCGGGTGTCGGCGAAGAGGGGGCCGATCCGGTGGCTGTCCCGGCCGGGCCTGATGACGCCATAGCCGGTGAGGCGGCCGTCGCGGAGCCGGGCGCGCGCGTGGTGCCCCGGCGCCGTCACCCAGCGGGCGACGAACCCGCCGCGGTCGGCCGGGAAGCACTCCCGGTCGTACGCGCGGATCTCGTCCAGCAGATCGGCGGTGACCGGGGCGGTGCCCTCGGCCGGGGCGCCGGAGGGACGGACGGTGCCCGCGTACCGGACGGTGCCGTAGTCGGGGGCGAAGCCGGAGCGCTCGTAGTTGCCCTGCTGGGCCGGGACCGCGTCCAGGCCCACCAGCCGGTTCCCGGCATGGGCGAAGGCGGCCCGCCAGGTGGCGAGGCCATGGCCACGGCCCCGGAGGTCGGGGCGGACCAGATAGTGGCCGAGGAAGGCGTAGTCGTCCGAGTAGGTGACGATGGAGATGGCCGAGACGACCTCCCCGCCGACCCGGCCGACGAAGAACCCGGCGGGATCGGTGGGATGGAAGCAGGCGGCGTCCCCGTTCCCCGGGTTCCACCCCTCGTCGGCGGCCCATTCGGCGATCTGGAGCCACTCCTCCAGGGAGGCGCGGGTGACGGTGAGAGTGTCGCTCATGATGTATTTCGTCCCTTTCTGATCTCTCGGGGGTGTGATCTCTGCGGGTCCGATCCGCACGGGGTCCGCGTTGGTGATGGTCTGATCGGTACGGGTCCGCATCGGGGTGCGGAGGGTCGTCGGCGGTGCGGAGCACCGGCCGGGGGGAGGGGCGTACGGGACCGCCGGAGGTGCGCGGAGGGCCGGTGCCCGACGGTGGGCCACCGTCAGACCAGGTCCATGGCGGCGACCTCGTCGGGGCTGCCATAGCTGACGGGCCCCTGGAATCTGCGCCGGGCGGTGGCGAACCACCAGGCGGCCGCGACCAGCAGCACCACCCCGAGCGCGATCGGCGCGTAGTTGAAGGTGGTGAGGGTGATCGGGGCCTGGTGCGGCAGCATGAACAGCACGCTGCTCAGCCCGATCCAGACCACGGCGGTCCAGGCGATCGGCCTGCCCCAGCGCCCAAGATGCCAGGGTCCCGGCTCGAAGGCGTCACCCAGACGCAGCCGGAGGAAGATCGGCACCCCATAGGCGACATAGAGCCCGACGACATTGACGCTGACGATCGCGGTGAAGGCGGTCGGGGACCACCAGGCCGGGATGATCAGCACGAAGGAGCAGCCCGCGGCGAGCCAGACCGCCTTGACCGGGGTACGGGTGCGCGCCGAGACCGAGTGCCAGTGCCGGGAGCCGGGCATGGCGCCGTCCCGGGCGAAGGCGAAGATCTGCCGGGTATTGCTGGTCATGTTGGCGAGCCCGCAGAAGAGCATCGCGCCGATGACGATGAGCAGGAGCAGTTTGGCGGTTCCCGCGCCCAGGGCGTCGATCAGAATCCGCACGGGCGGCGCGGAAGCACTCGCTGTAGCCGGATAATCGCGGATCGCATACACCAGCGCGAGCATAAGGAGCAGTCCGGCGACGGCCGAGCTGCCGATCGCCCACATGATGCCGCGTGGCGTGTTGACAGTGGCCTTCACCGTCTCCTCCGACATGTGGAAACTGCCGTCGAAGCCGGTGAACGTCCAACTGGTCACCAGGAGACCGAGCATTGCGGCGTAGAGCCCGCTGGTAAACCCGGTGCCGTTCACGAAATGGGTGACGAATGACGGGGACTGATGGTCGGTGGGGACGGTCACCAGGCAGACCACGATCACGGTCATGCCGACGCCCAGCCACCAGACGGAGATCCGGTTGAGGGTGGCGACCAGCCGGACCGTGTAGGTGTTGGCGAGCGCCTGTAACAACAGGATGAGCGTGGTGATCAGCACCGTACGGTGGGCGGTGGCCACATAGCCGGGCCAGTGCAGCGCGATGAACGCCTGGAGGAAGGCCGCGGCGGCGTATCCGGTCGCCGCCGTACCGCCGATCTGTCCCACGAAATTGAGCCAGCCCGTATACCAGGACCAGGCACCCTTATGGCGTTTGGCGAGTTTTCCGGCGGCGAAGTAAAGGGCTCCGCTCGTGGGATAGGCGGAGGCGATCTCCCCCATCGCGGCACCGACGAAGAGAACCATCAGCGAGACACCGATCCAACCAAAGACCAGAACGCTGGGACCGCCCGCCCCCATACCGAATCCAAAAGCGGAGAAGATACCGGAGATGATATTGATGATGGTGAAGGAGATGGCGAAGTTGTCGAACGCGCGAAAACGACGGGTGAGTTTACGCGGATACCCCATGGCATGGAGTGTGGCGTTGTCGTCGAGAGCGGTCGCGGCAGCATCGGTTTCATGGGTCTGACGTCTTCTCGGCCGCGGAACAGTCGTGCGTTCGGACACAACCGCGTCCTTTCCCCTGGTGTGGTCGGTGGAGGGTGGGTGTGGCTCGGGGACGGTCTCGGGGCGGGCGGCGCGGCCCCCCGGGCCCGGGGCGCGGATACGGCACCCGCTCGGCCGGGGCGGGCGGGCCGGCGACCTGTGGCTGATGACCGCGTACGGGGATGGGACGACGGTCGTCGGGCGGGCGCGGCCCCGGCGGCCTCCCCCGCGGGTCAGCCGGTGGCGGGCACCGGGAGCCCGCAGGACCGTCTCGCCCTGGTCAGCTGTTCCTCGGGGGGCCCGAAGCGGCTCCAGGGCATCCGGGAGGCGTAGGGCCCCATCGCCAGCAGCACCTCGCGCGCCTGCGGCTCGCACCGGCCGAGGTAGAGCGCGTGCGCCAGATAGGACAGGTCGAGTACGGGGGCGAAGCGGTAGCCGGTCAGCCGCGGGAACCAGTTCTCGTAACCACCCGTCGCGGTCGACACCCACTGGGGCTGGCGCCAGATCTGGTACGCCAGCAGGGAGTTCGGGTCGTACTCCTCCACGAGGACCACCAGCGGAAGCAGCCGCAGCGCGGAGTCCTCGGGGGCGCGGGAGCTGAGGAAGGCGGCGACGTCCCAGCGGGCGCTGGCGGTGCCGCCGTGCCGGGTGAAGAAGTAGGCGAGGAAGCGGTGGTGCGCCTCGCGGTTCCAGGGGTCGAGGCCGAGGACTCGGGCGAGGAGCTGCCAGGGCCCGGGAGGCGAGGTCAGAAGGCCCTTGGGCGCGCGGTCCCGGGGCCGCTGGACACGGGCCAGCGCGAGCCGGGCGACCCAGGGGGTGGGGTCCTGGGGGAAGAGCCGGGCCGCGCGTTCGCAGGCGGCGCGGGCGATGGTGAGCAGGGTGCCGGTGTGGGAGTCGCCCTCGTCGGCCGAGCGCAGGGCCCTCAGCATGGCGACCCGGGCCCACAGCAGTGCCGCGTCGGGTCCTGGCTCCTCGTCCAGCCAGCGTTCGGCGAGGTCGGAGTCGGCCGCCTCGGAGGCCAGGACGAGTGAGCGGTGTGCCCGCAACTCGAAGTCGCCGTGGGTCTCCTGGAGCGCGGCCTGGGCGCTGTAGTAGCGGCCCGCCTTGACGTCGATACAGGCGCGGGCGAGCTGGTGGTCATCGGCCGCCGGGTGCCAGACGTACTGTCCATCGAACACGCCAGCGACGCTCCCCTCCATGGTCCCCTCCACGTTCCCCCGGGGTCCCCCCGGATGGTGCGCTCCGCGATTCCGGCCAAGCCGAAGAATGCCGGACCCCTGTGGATCTACGGCGGCGGGACCACACCCTACTCACGAACAAGTGAGAGGGAAAACACTCGTCCGAGTAACCGGCGGATCCGTTTTTTCACCCGGCCCGGCGAACTCACCCGGCACCGGAGCCCCATCGGATCCGGCGCCGGATCCGTCGTCAGATCCGATGTCAGATCCGATGTCAGTTCCAACGACCGGCCCCGCTCGGACGCGGTGCGGATCCGGCGGAGATCCGGCGTGGATCCGGGGTCGGTTCCGGCCCTCTTCCCACCCGGTTCCGGTCCGCTTCCCACCTGGTTCCGGTCTGCTTCCCACCTGGTTCCCGGCCGGGCGCACCAGGGATCCCCATCGGGCCATCGAGGATCCAGCCAATTTCCGAAACTAATCGCTCATCGAACCCTCACTATCGATTACAAAGTGACGCGGCAATCGGAATATCGGTCATCTCACTCGTACGCGTGAACGACCGATACCTCCTGGGGGCGGGATCGTTGGCGGGGCATGATCAACGCACGACGCACCACCCTCATCTCCGCACTGTGTGTGGCCGCCGCTCTCGTGGCGGGTCCGGCCGCGAGCAGCGCCAGCGCGCGGTTCGCGCCCCCGCCGGTCACCGTGGACGCCAAGGGACGGATCGCCGCCGACGGCACCGTCACCCTCAGCGGCACCTATGCCTGCTGGTCCCCGGGGTCCGGTCCCGTACTCCTCGGCGCCAAGGCCCTCCAGGGCGGGCAGAAGGTCGAAGTGGACCTCGTACGGGCCGTCTGTGACGGCCGGATCCACACCTGGCGCAGCAGCGGACGCTCGACGTCGGCCACGCTGCTGCCGGGGGCGGCCCGCGCGGAGGCGACCCTGCTCAAGCTGGACACGTCCCACGGCTTCATCCCGCTGCCGGTCTTCCTGGGAGAGACCGATTCCGCGCTGCGGCTGCACCGCGCCTGACCGCGCCTCCGCCCCCGCCCGCACCGGGGGCGGAGCCCACCGCGCGACCGCCCCGGCGCGCGTCACCCCGCCCCGCCTCGGCGCGCGTCACCCCGCTCCGGCCCATCTCACTCCCAGCGCGGCCCGGTCACTCCCAGCGTGTCGCCAGCAGCAGCGCGATGTCGTCGGGCCGGTCCGCCGCCTGCCGGGCCTCCCTGATCAGCCGGTCCGCCGTGGCCGTCAGCGGGCAGTCACCGCACTCGGCCAGCGCGTCCCGCAGCCGCTCCACGCCCGTGTCGATGTCGATGCCCGGCTGCTCCACCAGCCCGTCCGTGTAGAGGGCCAGCACCGCGCCGGGCCCGAGGGAGAACTCGGTGACCGGGTAGTCGGCCGCCTCGTCCACGCCGAGGACGACCCCGCCCGTCAGATCCAGCACCTCGGTCCGGCCGTCGCCGTGGCGCAGCAGCGGCTGGGGGTGCCCGGCCCGTACCGCCTGGGTCCATCCGGTCAGCGGGTCCACGAGGATGTAGCAGCAGCTCGCGAACTGCCCCGGATCCAGGTCGATGAGCAGCCGGTTCGTCCCGCTCATCACCTCCTGCGGATCGTGCCCGCTCAGCGCGAACGCCCGTACCGCGCTGCGGAGCTGGCCCATGGTGGCGGCGGCGGAGACCCCGTGTCCCTGGACGTCCCCGATGACCAGGGCGATCCGGCCGCCGGTCTCCACCACGTCGTACCAGTCACCGCCGACCTCCATCCCCTGCGTACCGGGCAGATAGCGGCCGATGGTCTCGGCGTGCGCCAGCTCCGGCAGCCGGTGCGGGAGGAGTGCGTCCTGGAGGCCGCGGGCGAGGGCCGCCTCGGTGTCGTACCGCTGGGCCCGCTCCAGCGCCTGGGCGATCAGACCGGCCAGCGCGGTCAGTACCGACCGCTCCTCGCGGCTGAAGCCACGGGGCTGGTCGAAGCCGAGGATGCACGAGCCCACCGGGCGCCCGGAGGCGATCAGCGGCAGAAACGCCCGCGCCCCCACATGGGCGTCGAGCGGGATGCCCGGGTAGGCCTCGCCCAGTTTCTGCATCGACTCGAAGAAGAGGGGGCGGCCCGAGGTCAGCGTCTCGACCCCGGGCAGCCGGGTGTCCAGCGCCACCCCGTCGAAGCGGTCGAGAAAGCCCTGGGGGAAGCCGGTCTCCCAGGCGAGGGTGAGATGGCGGTCGTGCAGCAGGTAGATGGCGAGCTGACGGCCGCCGAACGCGGGCAGCAGCTCCTGGGTGACCACCGCCGAGACCTGACGGGCCGTGACCGCCTCGGTCAGGGCGATGGCCAGCGCCACCGGGCGGTAGAGGGTGGAGGCCCGCTCCGACGGCGGCCCGAGACCGGGCTTGGGGAGGGCCTCCAGCGTCGGCGGCCCCCCGGAGGGCCGCTGGGGCGCCTGGGCGAAGGTGACGGTGACCCCCTCATGGCCGGGGTAGAGGGAGACCGCGAGCCACTCGTCGGCGCGGTGGTGGGCCACGAAGTGGACCGGCGAGTGGGAGATCAGGGCGGCCCGGTAGTGGTCCTCGTAGGCGCTGAGGCCGAGCCAGGGCAGCGCCTCCCAGAGCACCCGGCCCTCCAGTTCCGGGCGGGCGCGGGCGAGCAGGTGCTCCGCGACGGGGTTGGCGTAGGTGATCCGGCCGAGCCGGTCCAGTGACAGGACCGCGCGCGGTACCCGGTCGACCGCCTCGGCGACCACCGGTCCCGCACCGAGGTCCAGCACCGAGCCGGTGAGCACCGCCGCCGTCTCCGCGCCGGGCGGGAGGCCGCCGCCGGAGACCTCCACGAGCTGGGTGTGGCCGTCGGGGGCGCGCACCCGTATCCGCAGGGTCACCGGGCGCCGGGCCGTGGCCGCCCGCCCGGCGAGCGCCCACAGCCCGATGACGTCCTCCCGCGCCATCCGCGCGGTGAGCGTGTCCATGGTGCCGTCGAAGGCCGTCGGGTCCACCCCGAGCAGGGTGTGTGTCTCGTCGTCGGCGTCGACGGTGCCCGTGCGCGGCTCCCAGGTGAAGTGGCCGATCCGCACCGGCGGGGTGACGGCGGGGAGTTGGACGGGGACGGGTTCGTCGTCCCAGCGCACCGAAGCGCCCCGCGCGGCCAGCGCGCCGAGCTCCGTGCCCAGCCGCCGGGCGAGCGCCCGCATCCGCTGCCGGTCGCCGCTCTCCACGGGATGGCCGGGGGTGGCGCGCCGCAGCACCCCCAGCACCCCGTACGTCTCGTGTCCGTCGCCCACCGGCTCGTAGAGCGAGCTGAACGCGAACGGCAGTCCCACCACCAGCTGCGGAAAGCGCCGCATCGCGTCCTCGGTGTCGGCGATATGCACCCCCTGCCCGGACCGGAACGCCTCCGCCACCGGGAACGGCCGGTCGACATGGATACGCCACCAGAAGCGGAAGAGCCGGGTCGGCAGTCCGGCGAGCACCGCGAGCCGCAGCAACCCGGGTGTCACCGAGCGCAGGAACACCCCGCCCGCGTATCCGCCCACCGCCTCCACGGCGCTCGCCGCCGCACGGGCGATCAGGCATTCCAGCTCGTCCGGCGCGCGATCCCCGCTTCTCGGCCCGTCGGCCGCCCGGGGCGCGTGCGGCGTAACGCCTCCGGCGGTGTCGTACCGGGTCACACAGCCAGCATGCTCCCCCGTCCGTCCCCCGCGCATCTTCACTCACGTCGGCACCGCCCCGGGCGGCCGACGAACCGGGGCGGCGCGGCGCGGTCCCGGGGACCCGCCCGTGCCGCCCGTGCCGCCCGTGCCGCCCGTGCCGCCTACGGCAGGTTCGGTACGGGTGGGCCGCCCGCGCCTGGCGGGCTCCCCCGCCCGTACCACGCGAGGGCCGCTCGGGGGATCACCAAGCCACCGGCGTCCGCCGGATCAGAGACCGAGCTCGGAGAGACCGGGGTGGTCGTCCGGACGGCGGCCGAGGGGCCAGTGGTAGCGGCGGTCCGACTCCTTGATCGGCCGGTCGTTGATGGAGGCGTGCCGGGCGCGCATCAGCCCGCGCCCGTCGAACTCCCAGTTCTCGTTGCCGTACGAGCGGTACCAGGTGCCGGAGTCGTCGTGCCACTCGTAGGCGAAGCGCACGGCGATGCGGTCGTCCTGGTACGCCCAGACCTCCTTGATCAGCCGGTACTCCAGCTCCCTGGCCCACTTGCGGGTGAGGAAGGCGGCGATCTCCGCCCGCCCGGTGACCCATTCGGCGCGATTGCGCCAGCGCGAGTCCTCGGTGTAGGCGAGGGCCACCGTGGCGGGGTCGCGGGTGTTCCAGGCGTCCTCGGCCAGCCGGGCCTTGCGCGCGGCGGAATCCTCGGTGAACGGCGGAACGGGCGGTCGCTGGGACATGGCTCTCCTCGACGGATCGGCACCGATGGCGAGAACGTACGTTCTCCACTGCCGCCCACCTTAGGAGAACGTTGATTCTCTGGCAACCGGAGCCGACCCGAGCGCCCGACCGCCCGGAGTGTGAGACGGCGCCACCGCTCCCGCTCTCGCACGACCGGGCCACCGGACTCCTGGGCTATGTTGAGCGCGAGTGGGAGAGAGGGAGTGACACCCGTGCCATCAGATCAGCGGGCACGCGCACAGGCCGCCGCGATCACGCCGGGAGGGCCGTCCTCCACCCCGGAGCCGACCGCCGCCGACCGGATCACCGCCCTCTTCGGGGGCCATCGACTCTCCCCCGGACAGCGGCGGATCGCGCGGTACATCACCGACCACCTCACCGAGGCCGCCTTCCTCTCCATCACCGACCTCGCCGAACGGGCGGGCGTCAGCCAGCCGTCGGTGACCCGGTTCGCCGTGTCCGTCGGCTTCAGCGGCTACCCCGCGCTGCGCGAGGCGCTCCAGCCGATCGCGCTCAGCGCCATCGCCGGGACCCCGGACACAGGAGGCTCGGCCCGCGGCAACGAACTCCAGTCCGCCGTGGACGCCGAGATCGAGAACCTGGAACAGCTGCGCCGGGTCCTCTCCGACGCCGAACGGATCGTCACCATCGGCCGGGAGCTGGCCCGTTCGGTGCCCCTGACGGTGCTCGGCCTGCGGATCTCCGAATCGCTCGCGGAGTACTTCGCGTACGCCGCCCGGCGCATCCACCCGGACGTCCGCACGGTGACCCGGGGCGGGAGCATCGCCTACGACACGCTGTTCCAGGCACGGGCGGCGGGCGGAAGCTGGGTCCTGGCCTTCGGCATGCCCCGGCACGCGCATGAGACCCTGGCCGCGATCCGCGCCGCGCGGGGCGCCGGACTGAAGGTCGCCCTGATCACGGATCTGGCACTCGGCCCCCTGACGGACGAGGCCGACCTGACGCTCACCGCGGGCACCGGGTCACGGCTGGTCTTCGACTCCTACGCCGCGCCCGGGGTGCTCTCGGCCGCGCTGCTCCAGGCCATGGCGGACGCCGACCCCCAGCGCACCCAGTCCCGCCTGGAGGACTACGAACACGCGGCGGAGCTGCACGACTTCTTCCTGGAGGACTGAGACCGGCCGGGCCCAGGGGATCCGGCGGGCCCTGAGCCGACGGGACCGCCGGGACCGGCCGTGTCATCGCGACACCACGGCACGGCGACCACCCGGGCCACCCCACCGCGCCCCGGGAACCCGCCGCGCCACGCCCGGCCCCCGGGGGCCATCACGCGCCTCGGACCCTTCCCTCCTCGTCCGCCACTGCCGCACAGTGCCCCAGGGGAGCCTCAAACCACACGGAGAACAGGGGTATTCAGACGTGATGGCGCATGAATTTTTTCATGTCCTTGCATAACCATCGGAATATATGTTTACCTCGTTCCTAGATCCACGGAACACACCCCGGCTCCCCCCATGGGAAGGAGCCGGTCACCCGCGACCACACATCCCACTCACCGCCCCGCCCGCCCTGGCATCCGGCCACGACGGGACCCCCGGGGTGACGCCACCGTCCGGTGGCCGCGCGGGCGGACCGGCACCCCCTCGGGCGAGCTTCCCGACTCCGGGCACCAGGGCCCGACGCCACTCCTCCTCGCGTCGGCTCCCAGGTGACCGTCGGGCACTCCGTCCCCTCGGACTGCCCACTTCGGCGGCCTCGGTCAACCCCTGGACCGAGGCCGCCACTGTTCCCCCAACCCGGGCCACAGGCCCCAGGGATGGGGGCACCACCCGGGCCGCAGCGCGCCCCACGCCCTCCGTCCAGCGCCGCAGGCTTTCCGCAAGGGTCTGGCATGCCTTCCGTCCGGTCGCGCGGGCATCCCCTCGACGACAGCCCATCCCGGCTGACCCGATATCGAGGCACGGGGGGACCATGAGGACGGAGTGGACACCGACCACCGCACGGCCGTTGGCCGACGCACCGGCGGCACCGGCCGCCGGAGCACCGGTCATCGAGACACCGACCGCCGCACCAACAGCTGAGACACCGACCGTCAGCGCACCGACCGCCACGGCATCCATCGCCACAACACCGGTCGGCGAGGCGCCGACCGCCGCACCCGCACCCGCTGAGACGGCGACCGCCGAGGTGCGGCAGTGGCTGACGCTGCTCGGACGCAAACGCGTCCTGGCCGTCGTCCACACCCTCACCTACGCGAAACGACTGCTCGACATCCTGTCCCTGCTGGAGGCGGACTTCCGGGTCCAAGTGGTGTTCACCGCGCCGCCGCACGCCTTCGGCGGGGAGGTACCGCTCTTCCTGGCCCGGCTCGGGAGCGCGGTGATGCCCTGGGAGGAGGCGGTTCGCACACCGTTCGACCTGGCCCTCGCCGCCGGGCCCCGGGAGCTGGAGCGTCTCCAGGCCCCGCTGGTCACGCTCCCGCACGGGGCGAACTATCTGAAGCGGCTCACCGGGATCGCGGACACCGGAGTCGCCGGGCTGCGCAGAAGGGACGTCGCTCCCGCCGGGCGTCTGCCCGCGGCGCTGGTCGTGCCGCACCACGCGGAACTCGCGGTGCTGGAACGGACCTGCCCGGAGGCGCTCTCCCGCGTCACCGTCGCCGGGGACCCGGTCTATGACCGGATCACCGCCAGCCTGCCGCTGCGCGAGCGCTACCGCGCGGCTCTCGGCCTCGCCGAGGACGAGAAGCTGGTGGTCATGGCGTCGACCTGGGGGCCGCACTCCGCGTTCGGCCTCTTCGAGTGGCTGCTGCCCCGGCTGATCGGCGAGTTGCCGCACGACGGCTTCCGGATCGCCGTACTCGTCCACCCCAACGTCTGGTCCGGCCATGGCGCCTGGCAGATACGGGCGTGGCTGGCGCGGTGCAGCGGGCGCGGGGTCGTTCTCGTACCACCGGAGGCGGACTGGCGTACCGTACTGATCTCGGCGGACTGGATCATCGGCGACCACGGCTCCGTGACCCTGTACGGCACGCTGACCGGGGCGCCCGTCCTCCTCGCCGCCTCCCCGGCGCAGGAGATCAATCCGGACTCCCCCGCCGCGACGCTCGCGGCCACCGCGCCCGCCCTCTCCCCCACACACTCCCTCGCCGACCAGCTCGTCTACGCGGCGCGGGAGTACCGCAGCGACGACTACGCGGTGATCAACGCGCGCATCACCTCGGAACCCGGCCGGTTCAACAGCCATATGCGCAGGCTCATGTACCGGATCCTCGGTCTGGGCCAGCCCGCGCATCCACCGGCGACGCTCCCCCTGCCCACCCCGCCGCCCCTGACGTCGTGGCGGACGCGGACGGGCGGCGGCGGGGGTGTCCCGTCATGAGCGGTCCCATGGTGGTGCGGGTACGGCTGCGGTGGGACCCGCCGGGGCGGCTCCGCTGGGAGGTGGACGCCCGGATGCTCTCGGGAGCGCCCACGCACCCACTGTCCACGCCCATGCCGATGTCGCTGTCACTGTCGATGGAGTGGCCGGTTTCCTCCCCCACGATCAAGGTGAGCCGGTGGTGCGCGCGCCCCGCGCGGGAGCCCGCTCACGCCGGGGGGCACGGTCCGGTCGTGGACGAGCACATCGCCGTCGACGCGGACCTGTGCGGCGGTGTCTCCGTACGGCACTGCGCCGACGTGCTGTACGGCAGCCGGCCCCGGACAGCCGACGAGGCCGTCTCCTGGCTCTCCCGGGTGCGGGCGGCGTCGCCGGGGTACGGGCTGGTGGCGGCGCGGCTGACGGCACCGGGCTGGTGGGTGGCGGCGGGCCGCCGGGACCCGCACCCGCTGCCGGTGCGAGGCGCCACCCCCGGCGGTACGGGCGGAGACTCCGCGCCCGGCGGTATGGGCGGGTACGCCGCGCCCGGCGGTACGGGGAGGGACCAGGACGCCTTCCCCCTGCTGCCGTCCTCGTTGCACGCCTGGCTCTCGACGGGGCACGCCCTGGCCGAACTGCCCGCCGCGCTCAGGAGCCGGGCAGCTCCCCCTGGCCGAACCACGCCCTGAGCCGGACCGCGTCATCGGGGCTCGTGCCCTCGTAGAGGGCGATGGCACGCGCACAGCACTCCCCGGTGGTGGGCTCGTCCCCCGCCTCGCGCGCGCTCTCGGCGAGCATCTGCCAGGAACGCGCCTGCCAGTGCGCCGCACCCGAGGTGGTGAACACCGCGAGGGCATCCCGCAGCAGCGAGACGCCCTCGCGGTACTCGCCCGCGCGGCACCGCGCCCGCCCGAGGAAGGCGAGGGCGCGTGCCGCGTCATGCGGATCGTGGACGGCGACCATCCGCGCGTGCGCGTCGGTGAAGTAGCCGATGGCGGCGCGCGGATCGCCACGGTCGAGGGCGATCTCACCGAGCACGGTCCTGGCGAGGGCGGCGCCGCGGGGGTAGCCGCATCCCTCCCAGACCGAGATGGCGGCGTTCAGATAGGACTCCGCGCGCTCCGGCCGACCGCCGTCACGGTGGCAGGAGCCGAGGCCGTGCAGGGCCTGTCCCTCGTCGCGCGGGTCGCCCGCGGCACGGGCGGCCCGGAGCGAGTCCTCGTACCAGGCGAGGGCGGTCTCCGTACGGCGCGCGGCGACCAGTCCGATGGCACCGGAGTTGAGCATCTGCCGTTCGGCCTCGGCGTCACCGTCGCCGCGCGCCGCCTCCAGACCGATCTCATGCGCCTCGATCCAGAGGCCGTAGTGCCGCAGCCTGAGGAAGAGCGGCCACAGGGCGTCCACGATCTGCCACCCCATGGCGTGCCAGCCGCGCTCGACGGCCGTCCGTACCAGGGTCATCAGATGCACCTTGCGGCTGTCGAGCCACTCCAGCGCCCCGGTCTCGTCCGCGAACGGCTCGGGCAGCCCGGCCGGCCCGTGGACGTAGGTGCGGGCCTTCGTGGCCTGGTGGGGCGTCAGCCGGGTCTGAGCCGCCGTCGCGGTCCGCAGATACCACTCACCGGCCCGCCGCAGCGCCACGGCGCGCTCGGCCTCGGTGTCGTCCGCGAGCGCCCGGTCCCGGGCGTGCACCCGGACGAGATCGTGGAACCGGCACTCGTCGGGACCGATGTCCTCCAGGAGATGGGCGTCGACGAGTTCGTCGATACCGCGCTCGGCCCAGCCCAGGGACTCCCCGCAGGCCGCCGCCGCGGTGCGGGCGTCGACGGTGGGCAGCGGCAGCGCGCCCAGCGTCCGGTAGAGCCGCGCCGCCGGTTCGGCGAGGACCCCGTACGACGCGTCCAGCGCCATCGCGACGGTGGCCTCACCGACCACCTCCAGGGCGGTCAGCCGCCCGGTCTCCTGGGTGAGCGCCCTGGCGTACGCGGACATGGGCTGGCGCGGTCGCGCCGCCAGCCGGGCCGCGGCCAGACAGACCGCGAGCGGAAGTCCGGCGCACAGGGTCACGATCTCCCGGGCCGCGGCCAGTTCGCGGGCGACCCGCTCGGCGCCGATGCCGCGCCGGAGCAGTTCGACGGCGTCCGCGGCCCCGAACGCCCCGACCTGGTGGAAGGCCGCGCCGTCCATCCGCAGCCCGGAGAGCATCCGTCTGCTGGTGACCACCGTGACGCAGCCGGGGCCGCCGGGCAGCAGCGGGCGCACCTGGGCGGCGCTCAGGGCGTTGTCCAGCAGGACCGCCACCCGCCGTCCGGCCGTGCTCGAACGCCAGAGGGCGGTCTGCTCCGCGAGATCGGCGGGCAGGCCGCGCGCGCCCAGGGCGCGCAGGAACGAGCCGAGCACCTCGCCCTGCTCGGCGGGGTGGCCACTGACCGCGTACCCCCGCAGGTCCGCGTAGAGGAGCCCGTC
The DNA here is from genome assembly GCF_042800315.1 of Streptomyces sp. NPDC057638. Classification (NCBI taxonomy): domain Bacteria; kingdom Bacillati; phylum Actinomycetota; class Actinomycetes; order Kitasatosporales; family Streptomycetaceae; genus Streptomyces; species Streptomyces sp. NPDC057638. The sequence continues at coordinate 4,246 of NZ_JBHVHF010000087.1, read as the reverse complement.
GGGGAACTCCTCGGCCACGCCGTGCAGCCAGCGGGAGGCGAGGGTGGTCTTCCCGACCCCGGCCGGTCCGCTGATGACCACCAGCGGCTGCCCGTGGCCGAGCAGTCCGCTCAGGGCGTCCAGGTCCTCCTCGCGGCTGACGAAGTGCGGTGGCAAGGGCGGCAATTGCCGGGGCACCGGAACCGATGGCCCGGTGTCGGCGTGGACGTGGATGCCGCCGTGCACCTCGCGCGCCTGGATCGCGTGCCCGTGGATCCCGGCGTCTCCCGTGATGACGTTGCGGGTCTCGCCCCCGTCCGTCATGTCCCGCGCGCGCCCTCCGCGCCCCTCGTGAGCAGTCATGCGTCCGACCCCCATCGTCGTATGCCGCGGTCCGCCTCCGAGGATTACCGCCAGGGCCTGACCTGGCCAGGGGGCCAGCCGATCACCCAGGAGTGGGATCCGGCCAGTCGTGGGCGATGTGTGGCGGCCCGGCCCGGCCCGTGTCATTCTCACGGACAGCTTGTCAGCGCGAAGGGACGAGCCAGCGGGGGGCGCTGGGCGTGGAGATCCATTTACTCGGGCCCGTGGGGCTCTCACAGCACCGGGCCGGTCCGTCCGGCGGGTTCCGCGTCGAGCTGGGCTCCGACAAGGAACGCATCCTCCTCGCCTCGCTGGCGCTCGACGCGGGCCGTCCCGTGCCCCTGACCACGCTGATCGACCGGCTCTGGGAGGACGACCCGCCGGCCCAGGCGCGGCAGAACACCCACACCTATATCTCCCGGCTGCGGCGGCGGCTGCGGCGGGCCGCCGAACTGGCCGGCGAGAGCCCGGCCCAGATCACCAGCCGGGCGCACACCTACGCGCTGGAGACCGATCCCGACCGAGTCGACTGGCTCCGGTTCCAGCGGCTGGTCATGGAGGCCGGGGCGGGCGACGACGACCGGCGCACCGCCGACGCCCTGACCGGGGCCGAGGGACTGTGGCGGGGTGAGGCGCTGGCCGGGCTGCCCGGGGTGTGGGCGGCCTCCGTCCGCACCGGTCTGGAGGAGAAGCGCGTCACCGCCTCCGTCGCACGGCTCGCGGCCAGGCTGCGGCTGGGGCACTTCGGTGAGGTGATCGCGGAGCTCTCGGCGCTCACCGGCGAACGGCCCGGGGACGAGACACTGCTGGGACAGCTCATGCTCGCGTACTACGGCAGCGGCCGGTTCGCCGAGGCCCTGCGCGTCCACCAGCGGGCCCGGCAGCTCCTGATGTCCGAGTTCGGTTCCCTGCCGGGGGCCGAACTGAACCGGATCCACCGGGGCGTACTCGACCGGGTGCCGGTACGGGCCCTGGTCCGGGGCACCGCGCCCGAGCCCCGGACCACCACGTCACGGACCGCCGCGCCACCCGGGCGCGCCCTGCCTCCGCGTAACCTCCCGCACCAGCCGTCGCTCGTCGGGCGCCACAGCGAACTGCGGGCCCTGAGGTCCGTCATCGAGACGGCGGAGGAGCGGCCGGTGATCACCCTGGAAGCGGTCAGCGGCATGGCGGGCGTCGGCAAATCGGCCATAGCCATCCATATTGCCGAATTGTTCGCGCCGCGCTTCCCCGACGGCCAGATCTATCTCGACCTCCAGGCGCACTCCTCCACGCGAGAACCGCTGAACCCGGAGGCCGCGCTCGCCACGCTCCTGCGCCTCATCGGTGTCACGTCCGACCAGATCCCCGCCGGACTGGAGGAACGCAGCTCCCTGTGGCGGACGATGATGGCGGACCGCCGGGCCGTGATCGTCCTGGACGACGTGGCGGGGCCGGAGCAGATCCGGCCGCTGCTGCCGGGCGGCTCCCGGTCCCTGACCGTCATCACCAGCCGCAGGCACCTCAGCGGCCTGCCCCAGGCGCTCTCCATACCGCTGGACGTCCTGCCCGCCGACGACGCGATCGAACTCTTCCGGAGGTTCGCGGGCGCGGAACGCACGGCGGACGTAAGGGAGATCGACCGGATCGTCCGCCTCTGCGGCTTCCTTCCCCTGGCGATCGAACTCGTCGCCAATCGCTTCCGGGCCCGTACGTCCTGGACGGCCGCCATCCTCGCGGAGCGCCTGGCGCGCGACCCGGGACGACTGGCCGAGATCCGGGACACCCACTCCGAGGTCGCCCGCGCCTTCGACCTCTCCTACCGCACCCTCACCCCGCCACAGCGCGACGCGTTCCGAGGACTCGGCCTCTACCCGGGCCGCGACTTCACGGCGGAGGCGACGGCCGCCCTCCTCGGCCTCGACCGGGACAGCACCGAACGGCTGCTGGAGGACCTCCTCCTGTGCCATCTCATCCGCGAACCCGAGGCCAACCGCTACCGGCTGCACGATCTCCTGCGGGAGTACGCACGCGCCCTGACGCTGGCGCACGACCCCGAGGCCAACCGTCGTGATGCGGTGCACAGGCTGATCAATTTCACCCTACATACAGCGGAGTTGGCGGATCGTCTCGCCTATCCCCGCCGTCTGCGGCTGCCGCCATCAGAGGCCATACCGGCACTGACGGTCGAAGCGACCGCACCACAGGACGCCGCGGCAGCGAAAGCCTGGTTCGAGTGCGAGCACCGCAACCTGCTGGCCATCGAGGATTACGCGCACACCAACGAACCCATGGAGATGACCGCCCGGCTCGCCTACGCGCTCGCCGGATTCCTCGACCGGGAGTGCCACTGGGACGAGGCCATCGCCGTCCTGTCCCACGCGATAGAACACTTCAGTGCCACCATGAACCACCCCGCTCTCAGCCGTTCCCTCATACAACTGAGCGCGCTCCAGGCACATACCGGCGCCTACGCGGAGTCCGCCACGAACGGCAGTCACGCCTTGGCCATCGCGCGGAGGCTGAAGGACAGCGAGGTGGAGGCCGAGGCGCTGCTGACCTTGGGCATGCTCCACCTGCTGACCGGTCGGTACCGGACGGGGCTCGTGCACTTCCAGAACGCGTACGCCGTGAAAAGCGTCAGCGGTGACGCATGGGACCTCGCCAAGGGGCATAACAACATCGCCGCCAGTCTGGTGTACCTGGGGGAACACGAGCGTGCGCTGGAGCACTACCTCAAGGCCGTGGAGGGATTCCGCCTCGCCTCGGACCAGACGGGCCTAGCGCAAACGCTCAACAATATCGGCGATATGCGACTTCGTCGCGGGGATATCGCATCAGCCCGGGCAGCGTTCGATGAATCTCTGAAAATCATCGACCTCACCGGAAGTCGATACGACCGCGCTACCGTACGGAGCGGTATCGCCGACGCACTCACCGAAGCCGGTGAATTCACTGAGGCCATGCGGCTCCACCAGGAGACGCTTCAAGAATTCAACCTTCTCGGCGATAAGAAGGGTATAGCCGACGCCCTCATAGGGATCGGCGAGGTGCACCGGCACCAGGGGGCGGGCGAACAGGCCATTACCCACCAACTCGACGCCCTCAGAATCGCCCGCGCCATCGGCGCGAGTCACCAAGAGGTCCAAGCCCTGCGCTGCGCGGGGCAGGCCGACTTCGACGCGGGACATCTCCGGTCAGCCCAGGGCTACCTGGAGGCCGCCGTGGCCCAAGCGGCCGCGACCGGAGACCATGACGAAGAAACGAAGGCACGAGCCGCCCTTTCTCAGATCCTGCGCGTCGCCGAAGCGACCCGTAGGACATCTGGGGCGTAGAGCCGCCTCCAGAAGCGCATACACGATGGGCCTATTGGTCTATACAAATCCAAACGTATGCCCTGTCACCACACAGACACACAACTTTGCTTCCCCTGACCAGGTGGGCTACGGTCTGCGCACAAGATCGCTCATCTCCATCAGGAGGAACGTTTCACCGTGCCCAGCCCGTCTTTCTTCAAGGCGTCAGCACCTAGCGGACTGAGGGAAGCCATTCAGGCCTTCATCTTCTTCCCCATGAAAATAATCATCATCAGACGCCATCTTCGCGTCGCATCCGTCTGACGGGCCCGCACCCCCCGCCCACGCCCTCGCCTCGCCCTCCACTGGCTGGACCCACAACGTATCCGCCCCCCAGTGAACCGTCCGCCGACACACCAACCCCCGTCGTGTCAGATGCGGCCCCAGGCGCTGAACCCGAGCCCGGACCGCCGCCAGGGTCAGCGGGCGAGGCCCTTTCCCCAAGAGGTATCTGAGGTCATGGCAGCAGAGCGGTGTCCGCGCGCTCAGCAGGACCTCCAGCAGTAAGGACTGGCTGCGGTGGAGCCGTGACGGACATCCGTCCGGCTCCTCCCGCGCCGTCTCCGTGC
>NZ_JBHVHF010000086.1:0-26295 GCF_042800315.1 Streptomyces sp. NPDC057638 | reverse complement strand
GCCCGGTGGGGGGCCCGGGCGCCACCGCCTGGTCAGCAGGCCGGTCTCAGGCTCTGTCTCAGGCCCGAAAGCAGAGCCTCAGGCCCGAAAACTCGGCCTCAGGCCCGAAACTCGGCCTCGGCCTCCGGCTCAGTGGAAGGTGTGCTCCTCCTGCGGGAACGCCCCGCCGACCACGTCGTCGGCGAACGCCCTCGCCGCGTCCCCCAGCACGCCCCGCAGGTTCGCGTACTGCTTGGTGAAGCGCGGCACCCGGCCCGCCGTCAGGCCCGCCATGTCCGTCCAGACCAGCACCTGCGCGTCGGTGTCGGGCCCGGCGCCGATCCCGATGGTGGGGATGTGCAGCGAGCGGGTGACCTCGGCCGCCAGCTCGGCCGGGACCAGCTCCAGCACGAGGGCGAAGGCTCCGGCGTCCTGGGCCGCCTTGGCGTCCCGCAGCAGGCGGTGGGCGTCCTCGTCGGCCCGGCCCTGGACGCGGTAGCCCATGGTGTTCACGGACTGGGGGGTGAGGCCGAGGTGGGACATGACGGGGATCCCGGCCTGGACGAGCAGCTCGGTCTGGGGCAGGGAGCGCTCGCCGCCCTCCAGCTTGATCGCGCCGACTCCGGCTTCCTTGACCAGCCGGGTGGCGTTGCGCAGGGCCTGGACGGGGCCTTCCTGGTACGCGCCGAAGGGCAGGTCACCCACGATGAGGGAGCGCCGGGTGCCCCGGACGACGGCGGCGGAGAGCAGCGTCATCTCGTCCATGGTGACGGGGACGGTGGTGTCGTAGCCGAGGTGGGTGTTGCCCATGGAGTCCCCGACGAGGATCACGGGGATCCCGGCCTCGTCGAAGACGGACGCGGTCAGCGCGTCGTAGGCGGTCAGCATGGGCCACTTCTCGCCGCGCTCCTTGGCGGCGGCGATGTCATGGACGGTGATGCGGCGAGTGCCCTTGCCGCCGTACAGCGCTTTGCTGCTGTCGGCGGATTTCTGGGCAGCCTGAAGCGTCATGGTGAAACGGCTCCTCTATGTCATCTCGTGGCGCCCTGACGGCGTCCCCGGATCACTCCCATGGTGGCACCATGGACCGCTGGCGGGAAAGGGGCCCCGTGGCGGGGAGCGTGATGGCCGCTGGAGGACGTCTGGCGCCTCGCCCGTGCCCTGCCCGCGCCCCCTTGGCCGCGTCTCCCGCCCGTGTCCCCGGCGGTGCTCCCCGGCCGAGACCCTCCGACCGCGCTCCGTGTCGGCATCCTGACTCCGATCCCCTCGGCATACGGTGACCCCATGCCCGACCCCCTGGGCCCGCTGGACCCCGCCGACCCGCTGGAGCGGTGTGTCCCCGAGGCCGTGCACCGGCGCCGCTGGGCGATCCTGTACGTGCTGATGTTCAGCCTGCTGATCGTGGTGCTGGACAACTCGATCCTCAATGTCGCGGTGAAGACGATCGCCAGCCCCGCCCCCAGTGGGGTCGGTGCCACCCAGAGCCAGCTCGAATGGGCGATCAACTCCTACACCCTCGTCTTCGCGGGGCTGCTGTTCACCGCCGGGCTGCTCGGCGACCGGCTCGGCCGCAAGCGGGCGCTGCTGTTCGGCATGTTCGTCTTCGGCGCGGGCTCGGCGCTCGCCGCGTTCTCCGGTACGCCGGGGGAGCTGATCGCCTACCGGGCGACCATGGGGCTGGGGGCGGCGTTCGTGATGCCCGCCACCCTCGCCGTGCTGATGAACGTCTTCGAGCGGGACGAGCAGGTCAGGGCGATGGGGGTGTGGTCGGGCAGCGTCGGGGTGGCCATCGCGGTGGGGCCGGTCACGGGCGGGCTGCTGCTGGAACACTTCTGGTGGGGGTCGATCTTCCTGGTCAACGTTCCGGTGGTGATCATCGCCTCTGTCGCCATGGCGGTCCTCGTGCCGGACTCCAGGGATCCCGAACCCGGCCGGATCGACCCCCTCGGCGTCCTGCTCTCGATCGGCGGGCTGCTGCTGCTGGTCTACGGCATCATCCACGGCGGTGAGCTGGCCGACTTCGCCGCGCCCTCGGTCGTGCTGCCGCTGCTCGGGGGGATCGGGCTGCTCACGGCGTTCGTGGCGCATGAGCGGCGGACGGAACACCCCGCTGTTGATTTGTCCTACTTCGCCCAGCCGGCCTTCTCCGCCGCCGTCGCCGCGATGGCCCTGGTCTTCTTCGCGCTGATGGGCCTGACCTTCTTCTCCACCTTCTACCTCCAGAGCGTGCGCGGCTTCAACGCGCTGCAGTCGGGGGTGCTGCTGCTGCCGCTCGCCGTCGCCCAGGTCGTCTTCGCGCCCCGCGCCCGTCTCGCGGTCGACCGCTTCGGCGCCCGTACGGTCTGTACGGCGGCGATGGTGACGGTCGCGGCGGGGCTGGCGGCCTTCGCCCTCTTTGACGCGCGCAGCCCGGTCTGGCTGATCGAGGCGGTGTTCTTCGTCCAGGGGGTGGGGATGGCGCACATCATGCCCCCGGTGACGGTGGCGGTGATGCAGGCGCTGCCGCGCGAGAAGGCGGGCGCGGGCTCCGCCGTCAGCAACACCTTCCGGCAGGTCGGCGGCGCGCTCGGGGTGGCCGTGCTCGGTTCCGTCCTCTCCACGCGCTATCGCGCGGAGATCGAGGAGACCCTCAGGGCGCTGCCCCTGGGGCTGCGCGAGACGGCGGGCGAGTCCATCGAGGCCACGCTGGGGGTGGCGCACTCCCTGGGGCCGGTGGGGGAGGCGCTGGTCTCCCCGGCGCAGGACGCCTTCCTCGACGCGATGCGGCTGACGGCCCTCGGTTCCGCCGCCATCGCGCTCATCGGCGCCGCCGTGGTCGCCCGCTATCTCCCGGGCCGGGTAGCGGAACCCGCGCCGGGCGCGGAGCCCGCCTGGGAGGGCGCCGAGGGCTGACGGGCCCGGCGCGTGCGTACGGCCGACAAACGGAATGTGTCCGCGAGGTCGCGCGGCTCGGGTGGAACGCGCCACACCGCCGTACGCGACCTGACACGACGGACCATCAGAATGCTCCGATTGAATGGCTCCGGGCGAAATGTGCACCCGGTCGCAGGAACCACGGCGGCCCCTGACATCGTCCTTGCTGCCGTAGAGCCGCCCCGGGGCGGTGAGACAAGTACCGTCATCGCCTAGTGTCGTCGCGAGGCTGGTGTGACGACGGCGGCAAGGCAGTGAGGACGGCTTCATGGTGCAGGCGTACAAGACCGAGACCGAGCATGGCGGACCGCAGGTCCCGGCCACCGGCTCCCGGGCCCGACGCCTGTACGAACGGTGGAGCGGCGGCAGAAACGTGTGGCGGCGCGGCATCGTCCTGGCCGTCCTCGCCATCGTCATCGCCCTGCTGATGGCCCTTCACGGCCAGGTGCCCAACCGGTTCGGCAGCGTCGGCAGCCTGCATGAGACCTTCCTGCCCTGGCATGGCGTCCTCATCCCGCTGCTGCTGATCGCCGCGCTGCTGCGGCGCTCGGTGACCGCGCTGATCGCCCTGCTGGTGCCGGTGGTCGTCTGGGTCAACCTCTTCGGCGGCCTGGTCACGGGCAAGACCGGTACGGGCGGGGACCTGACCGTCGCCACCCACAACGTGAACGCCGAGAACCCCGACCCCGCCCGCACCGCCGCCGATGTCGCCGCCTCCGGCGCGGACGTCCTGGCGCTCCAGGAACTGCCGCAGCGTCAGCTGGAGAAGTACCGCGAGGCGCTGAAGTCCACGTACAAGTACCACGCCGTCGTCGGCACGGTCGGGCTGTGGAGCAAGTACCCGATGGCCGACACCGCGCCGGTCGAGATCCGGATGGGCTGGCAGCGCGCGATGCGCTCCACCGTCCAGACCCCGCAGGGCGATGTCGCCGTCTACGTGGCCCATATGCCGTCGGTACGGGTGAAGATGAACGCCGGGTTCACCGCGAGCCAGCGCGACAACAGCGCGGACGCGCTCGGTGAGGCCATCTCCCACGAGCCGATCCGCAAGGTCATCCTCCTGGGCGACCTCAACGGCACGATGAACGACCGCGCGCTCACCGCCATCACCTCGCAGATGCGCTCCACCCAGGGCGCGGCGGGCGACGGGTTCGGCTTCTCCTGGCCCGCGTCGTTCCCGATGGCCCGGATCGACCAGATCCTGGTGCGGAACGTGGAACCCGTCTCCTCCTGGACCCTGCCGCGCACCGCCAGTGACCACCTTCCGCTGGCGGCGCGCGTCTCGCTGTGACCCGTGGGAGCGGGCCGTACGGCCCGGGCGCCCGGGGCCCTCAGTGCCCTCGGTGCCCGGGCGCTCAGTGCCCGGTCGTCTCCCGCCAGCGGTTGGTGATCGGCAGCCGCCGGTCCTTGCCGAAGCCCTTCGCGGAGATCTTCGTGCCCGGCGGGTACTGGCGGCGCTTGTACTCGGCCGTGTCCACCATCCGCAGGGTCCGCGCCACCAGTTCCTCGTCGAAACCGGCCGCGACGATCGCGTCCTTGCCCTGGTCCCGGTCGACATACAGCTCAAGGATCCGGTCGAGCACGTCGTAGTCGGGCAGCGAGTCGGCGTCGACCTGGCCGGGGCGCAGCTCGGCGCTCGGGGGCTTGGTGATCGAGGACTCGGGGATCGGCGGGGTCTGGCCGCGCTCCACGGCGGCGCGGTTGCGCCAGTGGGCGAGGGCGAAGATCGATGTCTTGTAGACGTCCTTGATGGGGCCGTAGGCGCCCACCGAGTCGCCGTAGAGCGTCGAGTAGCCCACCGCCAGCTCGGACTTGTTGCCCGGGGCGAGGACGATATGGCCCTCCTGGTTGGAGATGCCCATCAGGAGCGTGCCGCGCAGCCGGGCCTGGAGGTTCTCCTCGGCGAGGCCGGTCAGCCCCAGCGACTCCATATAGGCGTCGAACATGGGGGCGATGGGGACGGTACGGAAGTTCAGCCCGGTGCGCCGCGCCAGCTCGGCCGCGTCGTCCTTGGAGTGCTCGGAGGAGTACTTGGACGGCATGGACACGCCGTACACGTTCGGCGCGCCGACCGCGTCACAGGCGATGGCGGCGACCAGCGCCGAGTCGATCCCGCCGGAGAGCCCGATCAGCACCGAGCGGAAACCGTTCTTCGCGGCGTACGCGCGCAGGCCCACGACCAGCGCCGTGTACACCTCCTCGGCGTCGTCGAGCCGCTCCGCGTAGCCGCCGGTCAGCTCCGCCTCGTACGGCGGGACCGGGTCCCCGGAGAGGACGACATGGTCGATCCGCAGCCCGTCGTCCACGACACCCGAAGGGATCCCGGCGGCCGCCGGAAGATCCAGATCGAGCACCACACAGCCCTCGGAGAACTGCGGCGCCCGCGCGATCACCTGGCCCGACGCGTCCACCACGATCGAGTCGCCGTCGAAGACCAGCTCGTCCTGGCCGCCCGTGGTGGCGAGGTACGCCAGGGTGCAGCCCGCCTCCTGGGCGCGCTTGCGGACCAGCTCAAGCCGGGTGTCGTCCTTGTTCTGCTCGTACGGGGAGGCGTTGATCGAGACCAGCAGCCCGGCCCCGGCGGAACGGGTGGCGGGCACCCGGCCGCCGTCCTGCCACAGGTCCTCGCAGATCGCGAGCGCCACATCGACCCCGCGCACCCGCACCACCGGCATGGTGTCGCCCGGCATGAAGTACCGGAACTCGTCGAAGACGCCGTAGTTCGGCAGATGGTGCTTGGCGAAACTCAGCGCCACCTCGCCCCCGTACAGCACCGCGGCGGCGTTGCGCGGGGCACCGGCCGGGCGGCCGTACTTCTGCGGCGTGTCGTCACAGCCGTCGAGATAGCCGACGATCACCGGCAGCTCACCGAAGCCCTCGTCCCGCAGCCGCGCCGCGAGCGCCCGCAGGGCGGTGCGGGAGGCGGTGACGAAGGACGACCGCAGCGCGAGGTCCTCCACCGGGTAGCCGGTCAGCACCATCTCGGGGAAGGCGACGAGATGCGCGCCCTGCTCGGCGGAGTGACGGGTCCAGGCCATGATCGAGTCGGCGTTGGCGGAGAGATCGCCGACGGTCGAGTCGATCTGATTCAGGGCGAGACGTAGTTGAGGCACGCCCCCCAGTGTAATCGTCGTACTGACGCGATGTCCTGGCCCGGGGGCGGGCCGGGCCCTCGCGGGGCCACGGCCCGCCCGGCCGCGTCTTCGGCATGCCGCCGTGCCGCTGGGCCGCTGGGCCGTGTGGGCTCACTGGGCCGCCCGGTCGCGTCCTCGCCACTGCCGCTGGGCCGCGCCCCGGCGTGGGCGGGTCCACAGGTCCACCCGCTGGTGGGCACACCCGTGCCGCACTGCTTGCGGGTGCGCCGGTTTCCGCCCGCTTGTGGGCAGGCGTTCCGCCCGGGGCGGAACAGATGCCCACGACGGTGGGACCCGCAGGCCCGGGAGGGGTGGGCCTGCGGGCAGGGATCGGGACGGCAGGGCCCGGTACCCGGGTGGTGGGCTTGTGCCCACCCTCCCCCAGCCTTCGGCCGGGGGGACCCCCATCGCCCCGGGCGGAACGCCTGCCCACAAGCGGCGTGGGGCCCGCACCCGGTGGCCCGCAGGCAGGTGGACCCGCGAGCTCACACGGAGTGGGACCGGCAGGGGGCGGGCCCCGGGGAGGGGCTACTTGAGGTAGCCGAGGACCGTCATCATGCCCGCCTCCGCGTGGTACACGTTGTGGCAGTGGATCATCCACAACCCCGGATTGTCCGCCTCGAAGTCCACCGTCAGCGTCCCGTTCGGCAGGATCACCGCCGTGTCCTTGCGGGCCCCGCCCGCCCCGGCGCCCGCCAGGGCGAAGGTGTGGCCGTGCAGATGGATCGGGTGCCACATCGCCGTGGGGTTGCGGAAGACGAGCCGGACCCGCTCGCCCGCGCGGACCTCGTGCCGGGGCGCGGGGGAGTAGGGGACGCCGTCGAAGGCCCAGTCGTACTTCGCCATCGAGCCGGTCAGTTCGATCTCGATGGTCCGGTCGGGCTCACGCCGCGCCAGTGCGACGGAGGCGTGGGCCGTGAGGCGGTCGGCGGTCAGGATCCGCCGGGAGAGTTCACGGGGCTGGACGGAGGGTGCCGGGGCCGCCCCGCCTCCGGTCCGCAGCAGCGCCAGCGCCGACGCCCGCTTGCCTTCGGCGACCGCGACCAGCGGGAAGACCCCGTCCCCCGCGGTGACCAGGACGTCATAGCGCTCGCCCATGCCCACCAGCAGGGCGTCGGTCGTGGTGGGGGTGACGGGGAAGCCGTCGGTGTGGGTGACGGTCAGCTGATGGCCGCCGAGCGCGACGCGGAACGCGGTGTCGCCGCCCGCGTTCACGATCCGCAGCCGGATCCGGTCGCCGGGCTTCGCGGCGAAGGCGGCCGGATCGTCCGGGGTGCGCCCGTTGACCAGGTAGAGCGGGTAGGCGACATCTCCGGCGTCCCCGCCGAGGAGCGCGCTGCGGGCGCCCATCATCATCCGGGAGGGCCCGCCGCCGGAGGGGGAGGGGCTCTCGGTCTCCCGTACCGCGTCGTCCTTCACCGTCCCTTGGTCCGCCGTCATGCCGTGGCCCTCGTGTCCGCCGCCGGTCATGCCCTTGCGCAGCTCGGCGAGGACCGCGTCGGGGGTGGAGCCGTCCACCCCGTCCACCCAGTCGTCCAGGACGACGGTCCACTCCTTGTCGTACGCGAGGGGCTCCTTCGGGTCCTCGATGATCAGCGGCGCGTACAGGCCGCGCTCCTGCTGGACGCCGGAGTGGGGGTGGAACCAGTACGTCCCCGGGTGGGCGAGCGCGAAGCGGTAGGTGAACTCGGCGCCGGGGGCGATGGGGCGCTGGGTGAGGCCGGGCACGCCGTCCATGTCGTTGCGCAGCGCGAGGCCGTGCCAGTGCAGGGAGGTGGCGGCGGGGAGGTTGTTGGCGAGGGTGAGGGCGAGGGTCTCGCCCGCCGTGGCGCGGACCTCCTGTCCGGGCAGCCGGTCCCCGTAGGACCAGGTCCGTACGGTCCGGCCGCCGCCCAGCTCCAGCGGCGAGGCGACGGCGGTGAACGTCACCTTCCGTTCGCGCCCGCCCTTGCGCCGGGCCTCGGCGGCCTGGACCTCGGGCCCGTCGGGGGCGACGAAGCCTCCGGCGGGCTTGGCGCCGCCGCCGCTCTTCTGGGTTCCGGTTCCACCGCCGTGCCCGGCGTGGCCGCCGCCCGTGCCTCCGGATCCATCGGAGCAGGCGGCGAGGACGGTGGTCCCGGCGACGGCGAGGGAGGCTCCGACGACGGAGCGGCGGGTGGGGGTAGCTCCCGGGCCGAAGGCCCGGCGGGAGTGCTTGCGCATGCTGAATACACCTCGTGACGGTGTCGGTAACGGTCTGCGGAGAGGGCTCGTCCGCGCACACCCGAGCGGGCGTGGGCGGGTGGAGCGCTCTAGATCCGCAGCACCGCCACGCGCGCGACCGTCACACCGGGAGGTCGCAGCAGAGGGTCTCGGGTGGAGGCGCTCCACCCCTCGTGCCCGGCCGTCTCCACCCGGGCGCGCCAGCGCGCCAGCCACACCCCGGCGATGACGAGCAGGGCGGCGCCCCACGCCCCGAGGACGGCGAGACAGACGAGGGTGGGGTCCATGGCGTGACCGCCGGACCGGTCGGAGCCGTCGCGGCCGTCGTGACCGGCGGGGGAGTGGGCGGAGGCGGTACCGGCTCCCGCCCCAGGAGCTGACGCCGTCTGGACCCCGGGCTCATGAACCGAGGTCTCCGGGTGGCCCGTCCCGCCCTGTGCCGCTGATGACGTCGAGTTCGGTTCCGCCCTGGGCGGCACCGGCGCCGAAGCCGCCATGGGCGCGGCGTCCCGTCCCGGCGCAGGCGCGGGGACGGAATCCCACGCGGCCGCCGGGGCCGGGGCGGGGACCGGGGCCGCGTCTGACCTGGAGGCCGGAGCCTCGACGGTGTCCCGCATGGAGACCGGGACCGCGTCCGCCCCGGAGGCCGGAGCCGCCACGGGGGCCGCGTCCGCCCCGGGGGCGGAGGCCGAGACCGGCGCCGGGGCCGCCGACGCCACCGGCAGCGCCGGATGGCCCACCGTGTGCATCGTCGCGAGACCGAAGAGCAGCGTCACGAGCAGCAGCGGCCGGAGCCACCGCGCCGAGGTGCCACTCATGATCGCCATGCCCGCATCTTACCCCCACCGGGTATGCGGCGAGGGGTTGTGGTGCCGGGTCGGAGATCATGGGACATATGATCGCCGCCCTCATCGCCCTCGGCGCCCTCGTCTACACCGCCTGGCTGCTCGAAAACGCCCTGTCGACGGGGCTCGACCCGCTCCAGACGTATGTCAGCGAACTCGCCGCCGAGGACCAGCCCTTCGGCACCTTCTTCCGCTCCACCGACCTCGCGGCGGGCCTGCTCGTCCTCGCGGGCGGCGCCTACGCGCTGTCGCGGGCGTGGCGGGCGCCGCGCAGGCCGTGGGCGCTGATCGGCTGGGGCGGGGTCACCCTCTTCGGACTGGCCACCGCCGTGGACTCCCGGCTGCCGCTGAGCTGCGCGCCCACCGCCGACGCCCAGTGCCTCGCCCGGGAGAGCGCCGGGCTGGTGCCCGCCACCCACACCGCGCACGCCGTCAGTTCCTCGCTCGCGATGACGGGCGCGCTCATTGGGCTGGTCGGCCTCACCGTCGCCGCGCGCCGCTACGGCTGGTGGCCGCCCGTCGCCCGCTTCGGCCCGGCCGTCGTGGCCCTGGAACTGGTCGCCACGGTCTGGACCCTCGCCTCCGTCGCCGCCTTCCAGTCGGGGCACGGTACGTGGGGACTGGGCGCAGGACAGCGGCTCCAAGTGCTGTTCGTGGCAGTCTGGCTGGGGCTGCTGGCGTACGCGCTCCTCCAGGAGCGGCGCCCGGAGCCACGGATCGCGATGCGGCTGGACGGAGCGCGGTGATGTTCGTACGGGTCGGAGGCGTACCGCACCATGTGGTCGTCGAGGGCAGCGGTCCCCCCTGTGTGCTCAGCGCGGGCCTGGGGCTCGCCTGGTTCGACTGGGACCCGGTGGTGCCGCTGCTCACCCCGTACCGTACGGTCGTCCGCTTCGACCGGCCCGGACACGGGCTGAGCGGCCCGGCGGCGGTGGCCCCGACGGCGGCGGGCGAGGCGCACCGGATCGCGGCGCTGCTCGACGCGCTCGGACTGCGCCGGGCGACGGTGGTGGGGCACTCGATCGCCGGGTTCCACGCGGAGGCGTTCGCCCGGCTCCACCCCTGCCGTACCTCCGCCGTTGTGCTGGTGGACTCCAGCGTGGAGGAGGACGCGACGGTTCCGGCGGCGCCGGGGATCCGTACCGCCGTGGCCACCGCGCTCGGCGCCACGCTGGGGGCGGCCGGGGTCCCGGTGGCCCTCGGGCCGCTGGCGCGGCGGCTGGGGGTCCGTCTCTCCCGGGCCTCCGGGGGCGGGGATCCGGCCCCGGCCTCCCTGGTCCACCGCTGCTACACCACCTCGCGCGTGCTGCGCGGCACGCTCCTGGAGAACGCCCACTACCGCGCGGTCGCGGCGGAACTCCTCGCGCTGCGCCGGCGGCGGCCGCTGCCCGCCGTCCCGGTCGCGGTGCTCGCCGGGACGGCGGGCGGACGGCGCTGGACCGCCCGCCAGCGGGGGCTCGCGCTGGAGCTGGGCGCGCGGTTCGAGGAGGTCACCCCGGCGGGCCATCTGGTGATGCTGGACCGCCCGGACGCCGTCGCCCGCGCGATCCTGGAGGACTCCGCCCGTCCGTCGCGCGCCGCGTAGGGCGTGTATCCCGTACGTACACGTACGTACGGGATGTATGCCGGTGTACGGGGCCTTCGGCCCGGCCCACCACACGGGCCGCGAGTGGCCCAGGTGACCCGGGCGAGACGCCGTCAGCCCGGGATCGTGCCGACCAGCCCGCCGTCCACGACGAGGTCCTGCCCATTGACGTACGAGGCGTCCGACGAGGCGAGGAACGCCACCGCCGCCGCGATCTCCTCCGGGCGCCCGAAGCGCCCGGCGGCCACCCGGCTGGTCAGGGCGGCGGCCTCCTGCGGGCTCAGCGCCGCCGCCGGGTACATGGGGGTGTCGATATAACCGGGGCTGATGGAGTTGACCCGGATGCCGCGCGGGGCGAGCGAGGCGGCCAGGGTGCGGGCGAGGTTATGCACAGCGGCCTTGGTCGCCGAGTAGAGGGTGAGGGCGCTGTTGCCCCGGTGCAGGGTCCAGGACGCGTTGAGGACGATCGATCCGCCGTCCACCAGCAGCGGCAGCGTCTTCTGGACGGTGAAGAAGACACCCTTGAGGTTCACGTCGACGGTGTGGTCGAAGTCCGTCTCCGTGATGGCGTCGAACGCCAGGATGGTGCCGGTGCCCGCGTTGGCGAAGAGGCTGTCGAGCCGCCCGTGCCGCTCCCGGACCGTCCGTACGAGGGCGTCCGTCGCGCCGGGGTCGGCGGTGTCGGCGACGATCCCGGACGCGTTCGGGCCCAGCTCCCTGACGGCCGCGTCCACCCGGGGCGCGGTGCGGCCGGTGACGATGACATGGGCGCCCTCGGCGGTTAACCGGTGGCCGGTGGCGAGCCCCATTCCGCTGGTGCCGCCGGTGATGAGCACGGTCTTGCCGGTGAAACGACGCATAGCGGATACCCCTCGCGCGGTGTGATGTGACGTGGTCGGCGTCAGCCGCGCGCATGGTAACCAGCGGATGATCACCGCGCCGCCGGTTTTCCGGGGCCCGGCCGGGGCCGCCCGCTGCCTGGGCTGTGCCCGGTTGCCCGGCCCGGTTGCCCGGCCGGGGCGGCGGCCCAGGCGTCAGGCCCGCCCGGCAGGCTCAGAGCCGGGACCGCGCTCGTCAGGTCCCGTCGTCAGGTCCGGTCGACGGCCCCAGCCGTCAGGCGCGGGAGTAGACCTGCTCCATCCAGCCCGCCAGCTGGTCGTCGGAGAGATGCTGGGCCAGGTCCGCCTCGCTGATCATCCCCACCAGCTTCTTGTTCTCGATGACCGGCAGCCGCCGGATCTGGTGGACCTGCATCTCCTGGAGGACATCGCCGACGTCCGAACTCGCGTCGATCCAGCGCGGAGTCCCCTTCGCCATCTCACCCGCCGTGATCTTGGCCGGGTCATGGCCCATGGCCACACAGCCCACGACGATGTCGCGGTCGGTGAGGATCCCGCAGAGCCGCTCGTCGGCGTCGGCGATGGGCAGGGCGCCCACATCCAGGTCCCGCATCAGCTGAGCGGCCCGGTCGAGGGTCTCGTGGGCCGGGATCCACTGGGCCCCGGCGTGCATGATGTCCTTGGCGGTGGTCATGGTGTTCGCGCCTCCTCCGGCCTTCACGGCCGTGTACGGTCCGGGCGAACTCATCGTCGTTGGGCCGTTGGGGTGACGCGACCGCAGTAGGCCAAACGGGTGAAAAGTCGTGAAAGGCGCATATATCTCATGGCGTGGCTGACCCTGCGGATCACGGGCCGTGAACTGCCCGGCGCCACCTGCGGCGACTGGCGGGACGTCCATGTGGGCACCCAGCGCGGCCGTGAGCCCGAGCAACTGGTCCGGGCCGACGCCGACCACGCGCGGTTCGAGATCCCCGTCGAGACCGTGACGGCGGCGGACGGGGCGAGGGACTTCCGGGGACCCCATGTCCAGGGGCGGCGCGGGGCGCGCTTCATCTATCTGACCTGGGGCGAGCTGCCGTCCGGCGGTGCGTTCGCGATGTTCCGGCGGGCCAAGCTGTTCCTCGACGATCTGCCGGACGTGCGGGGTGTGGGCGCGGGGGCGGACGCCGTCGCCACCACGGAACTGGCCCTCACCGACCCCCAGGGCCTGCCGCTCTGCGCGGCGATCCGCCCGCCGCTGGTCACCTGGCGGCTGACGGCGGCCTGAGCGGCGGCCGGACGCGCCGGACCGGGAGCGCGGCGCGCCCCCTGGAACGCCGCCGTCCGGTGCGCGCCCGGGTCCCGTACCGCGCCCACCCCTGGAACGCCGCCGTCCGCTTCCGTACCGCGTACGGTCCCGTACCGCGTACGGTCCCGTACCGCGTACGGTCCCGTACCGCGCCCGGCCCCGCGCGAAGCCCCGGGAACGCGCGCGGGCCCGCCGACGGGGGCGGGAAGCACCCCGTGGCGGGCCCGGTCGCGCCCGTACCGGATCGGTACGGGACCGTACGGGCTCAGGTCCTGACCTGAGCCCCGCGCTTCCGCAGCAGATCGATCATCAGCTCGACCTCCGAGCGCTGGGCGTCGACCATGCCCTGCGCCAGATCGCGCTGCGGGGTCACCGCGCACTGGTCCACACAGCCCTGCGCCATCGCCACCCCGCTGTTGTGGTGGACGATCATCAGCTGGAGGAACTCGATCTCGGCGGCCTTGCCGCTGAGCGTGTTCAGCTTCTCCAGCTGCGCCTTGGTGGCCATACCGGGCATGATCGCGCCCTCCCCGGTCTCGCCCGTGGCGTGCCCGGCGTGCGGGTTCCCGTCGCCCGCCGTCATCCACGCCATCGGCTCGGCGGAGGGGTCGAGCGCGGGCAGCCCCCACAGGTTCAGCCAGCCGAGCATCATGCCGCGCTGGTTGGCCTGGGTGTTGGCGATGTCGTAGGCGAGGGTGCGGATGTCCTTGTCCTGGGTGCGGTCGCGGATGATGAAGGACATCTCCACGGCCTGCTGGTGGTGGACGGACATGTCCCGGGCGAATCCGGCGTCCGCCAGGTTCGGCGTCGGGTGGCGGTCGCCGCCACCGTCGCCGTCGCCCGCCGACGCCACCGTCGCCGCCCCCGCGAACAGCAGGGCCAGCACGATCGCGACGACGGCCGTCCAGTGGGTCCGGGTCATCGTCACTTGCCGGTCACTCCGTTCACGCACGCGGCGCCCGGCTCGGGGGTCTGCGGACCCTGGATGTACTTGCCGAAGAACTGCTCCACCCGCTTGTCGGCGGCGTTGTCCACGGTGACCTGCTTGCCCCAGGCGGTCAGCATGATCGCGCCGGTCTGGTCGCCGACCGGGCTCATCATCGAGTACGGGGTCTTCTTGACCCGCTTCTCCAGCTTCTCCACCTCGGCCTTGGGGGCCTTGTCGTTGTAGGTCACCCAGACCGCGCCGTGCTCCAGCGAGTGCACGGCGTTCTCGTTGGGGATCGACTCCTTGTAGACGTCACCGTTGCAGTTCATCCACGCCTGGTGGTGGTCGCCGCCGACCGGGGGCTTCTGCGGGTAGTTGACCCGCTTGTCCACATGGGTCCGGCCGAGCTTCTTCGGGTCCCAGGTCTGCTCGCTGGCGATCGGCTGGGCCTTGAGCGCCTCGGCCTTCTTGTCCTCCTCGTTCTCCTTGTTGAGGACGAAGAGGCCGAAGCCGACCAGACCGGCCACGACCACACCGCTGACGCTGATGGTGATGATCCGGTTGCGGCGCTCGCGGGACGCCTCGGCCTTGCGCATGGCCTCTATTCGGGCGCGGCGGTCGGCGGCGGTGTTCTTGCGGGAGGAAGCCATGGTGTCGTCCTTCGTGATCAAAGAATCATGGGGGGCATCGATACGGCGAGGTGGCGCGGTACCGGATCAGGTCCGCAGCACCTGAAGGACGTGCAGGTCCGGGGCGCGGGCGCGCACCTCGGAGCGGTCCGGTCCGCCGGGGGCGGCGAGCCGGTCGGGACGAGGGGCGGGCTCCCCGGCGTCGGTGGGGGTGTCGGGGGGCGGCGCGGTGAGCACCGCCGGGGCGGCCACCGGGACGATGCCGCAGGCCCCCTTCTCGTACGGACACGAGTAGGCGACCACGGGCGCCGACGGCGAGGCGGTGGCCGTGGCGGGATGGTGGTCGTCGGGCGGGGTCAGACAGAGGAAGAGCGCGCCGAGGAGCGTCGCCACGGCACCGAGCAGTGCGGTGGGACGCGTCGCCAGCGCGCTGAGTCCGTGTCGTCGACCCCCCATGGCCGCTGATCGTAGCGAGCCGGGCCCATCCACACCTCATACGGGGCGGTAATACGGGCCGAAGGGCCCGGGCGCCGGGGGCGGCGGACCGGGTCGGCCGGGCCCCGGAGGGCACCAGGGTCGTCTCCCGATGGGGCCTGACCCACAATGGGCACAGCCCGGGTTCGCAACGTGCCTGAAACCCGTGGATGGGATGCTCGTGGGAGCCGGCGGCTTCACCAGCAAGGATTGGGTGAAAATGGATAAGCAGCAGGAATTCGTGCTCCGTACGCTGGAGGAGCGCGACATCCGCTTTGTGCGCCTCTGGTTCACGGATGTACTCGGCTTTCTGAAGTCGGTCGCCGTCGCACCCGCCGAACTCGAACAAGCATTCGATGAGGGGATCGGCTTCGACGGCTCCGCGATCGAGGGTTTCGCCCGGGTCTACGAGTCGGACATGATCGCCAAGCCCGACCCCGGCACTTTCCAGATCCTGCCCTGGCGCGCGGAGGCCCCCGGTACGGCCCGGATGTTCTGCGACATCCTGATGCCCGACGGATCGCCCTCCTTCGCCGACCCCCGCTATGTCCTCAAGCGCATCCTGGCGAAGACCTCCGACCTCGGCTTCACCTTCTACACCCACCCCGAGATCGAGTTCTTCCTGCTCAAGGACAAGCCGCTGGACGGCTCCCGCCCGGTGCCCGCCGACAACTCCGGCTACTTCGACCACACCCCGCAGAACGTCGGCATGGACTTCCGCCGCCAGGCCATCACCATGCTGGAGTCCATGGGCATCTCGGTGGAGTTCAGCCACCACGAGGGCGCGCCCGGCCAGCAGGAGATCGACCTGCGGTACGCGGACGCGCTCTCCACCGCCGACAACATCATGACCTTCCGGCTGGTGATGAAGCAGGTGGCGCTGGAACAGGGGGTGCAGGCCACGTTCATGCCCAAGCCGTTCAGCGAGTACCCCGGCTCCGGGATGCACACCCACCTCTCCCTCTTCGAGGGCGACCGCAACGCCTTCTACGAGTCGGGCGCGGAGTACCAGCTCTCCAAGGTGGGACGTTCCTTTATCGCGGGCCTGCTCCGGCATGCCGCCGAGATCTCCGCCGTCACCAACCAGTGGGTCAACTCCTACAAGCGCATCTGGGGCGGCTCCGCCCGCAGCGCGGGCGCGGGCGGCGAGGCCCCCTCGTATATCTGCTGGGGCCACAACAACCGCTCCGCGCTGATCCGCGTCCCCATGTACAAGCCGGGCAAGACGGGCTCCTCCCGGGTCGAGGTCCGTTCTATCGACTCCGGTGCCAACCCCTATCTGACCTACGCCGTCCTCCTCGCGGCGGGCCTCAAGGGCATCGAGGAGTCCTACGAGCTCCCCGCCGGGGCCGACGACGACGTCTGGGCCCTCTCCGACGCCGAGCGCCGCGCCATGGGCATCGAGCCCCTCCCGCAGAACCTCGGCGAGGCCATCGCCCTGATGGAACACAGCGAACTCGTCGCCGAGACCCTCGGTGAGCACGTCTTCGACTTCTTCCTGCGCAACAAGAAGCAGGAGTGGGAGGAGTACCGCTCCGAGGTGACCGCCTTCGAGCTGCGGAAGAACCTGCCGGTGCTGTAGGCGCGCACGCGTGGGCGAGGGGCATCCGGCGAGCCCGGGGCGCCGGGCACGGGCGCTTCAGGAAACCCGCGTGCCCCTCGCCCCCCCCGTACGCGGCTCCTCGCGGCCCCCGGCCCCTCCGCCCCGGATGCGGATGGCGTGAAGTGCGGGACCCTGGAGGGGTGGGGGGACGCGGCGAAGGGATGACCCCATGTCCATGCTGGACAAGCTGAAGAACATGCTGAAAGGCCATGAGTCCCAGGCTGACAAGGCCGTCGACAAGGCGGGGGACGCCGTCGACAGCAAGACCCAGGGCAAGTACAGCGGGCATGTCGACACCGCCCAGCAGAAGCTCAAGGACCAGTACGGCCAGGGCGGCCAGAACCCGCCGCCGCAGACCTGACCGCCGTCGGCCCCTCCGGCCCCTCCGGCCCCTTCCGCGCGGCCTCGACCGGGGCCCGCGTGGAAGAGGCCGCCCTGTCGTGCCGCCGCGCGGCTCGCGGGGCCGTCGCCCCGGGGGTACGTGGCGGTACGCGGAGCCCGTGGGCCCCAGGCCGTGTCGTCATCCCCGGCGCGATCCGAGGACCCGTGGGCCCCAGCGCGATCCGAGCGGGAGACCCTACGCGCAGCCGGGCGGGTCGCCCTGGGCCGGGATGAACTGGAGGGAAGGCATTCCGGCGGCGTCGAAGGTGGCGGTGTCAGGGCCGATCAGGGTCATATAGCCCGCGATCCACTGCTGGTGCGGCGGCGCGGGCTTGCCCTGGACCTGTTCCGCTCCGGGGAACACGGTGTCGAGCACCCACCAACGGCCCCCGAAACTGACCCACTTGATCCCGCAGTGGGTGTAGATGTCGTAGGGATAGGGCTTCTGCTGCTCGGGCCGGGCGGGACCGGTCTCGCCCGTGCCCGTCGGAAGGCCACGGGCGGGCAGGGTGGGGGCCGCCCGTCCCGCGAGCCGCGGTTCGCTCTCCGGCGGCGAGCAGCCGGAGAGCGCGAGTCCGGTGAGGGTGAGCAGGAACAGGGCGGCGGCGCGGCGTGGTCTTCTCATACAGCGTGGACGTGGGGGCGGCCCCTTTCGTTCGATGACGGCCCTCGGTCACGGCCCTCGGTGACGGCCGTGTGGTCCGGGTTTCCCGTTCGGGTCGCCCGGGTGTCCGTCCGTGGCGGCGCTGGTCTCCGTTCGCGGTGCCGTGCCTGGTGCCTGGTGTCCCCGTTCCGGGGACCGCTCATGCCGCCGGGTGGCCCCGCCCGAGGGGCGCGGTCCCGGGTGGGAGCGCGCCCCCGTCGGGCGGGCGGGCGGACGGGCGGGACCGGTGGCCCGCCCCGGTCTACCGCTCGGACAGGGGGCTCGGGGACTCCTGTACCGCCCAGCCGTTGCCGTCGGGGTCGGTGAAGAACAGGAAGGAGTTCCATTCGCCGCCGCGCCCGTCCTCCCAGCCCCCGCTCTCCCCGACGTGCTGGACCGGGCTCACCTCCACCCCGTTCGCCGCCAGGGCCGTGTGGGCGGCCTCGATGTCGGTGACACAGAGCTGGAGGCCGTTGAGCGAGCCCGGCTCCATCCGGACCTGGCCGGGGAGGGCCGGCATGCCGCTCATGAGGGCGATCGAACAGCGCGAGCCTGGTGGGGTCAGCTGGATGATCCGTACGCCGGGAGCGACCTCCTGGTCCACGTCGGCGGTGAAGCCGCACCCCTTCTCGTAGAACTCCTTGGAGCGGTCCAGATCGGAGACCGGGACGGTCACCACCTCAAGCGTCAGTTCCATGGGAAGGCCCTTCCTCTCACGGGATTCACGGGATTCACAGGATTCACAGGATTCACGGGACTCACGGGATTGTTTGAACGTTCGTGCGATGGATGCCTTCACCCTAGGCGCCGCCACTGACAACGCCCGGTCGCGCGGCCCCACACCACGTCAGACCTGCGGAAACCTCCAACGGGTTTGTGCGTAGGGGCTCTTGGCGAAGCCGAACGCGGTGTGGGGCGCCACCCGGTAGACGAGCGCCCGGCCGCCATCGCCGACGAACGCGCCGTCGCGGACGGCGAAGGTCCACTCCTCGCCGTACTTCTCGGCGTAGGCGTGGGCGAGGGCGCGCAGCCGGGAGTCGTCGGTGACCAGGGCGGCGGTGCCCTCCAGGACCAGGTCGACGCCTTCGGTGAGGGTGTTGGAGCCGGTGGTGAGCACCACGTCCGGATTGTTCCGGAGGTTGAGCGCCTTGCGTTCGCCGGGGCCGGTGCAGAAGTGCGCCGCGCCGTCGTGCCAGACGGCGATCAGCGGGGTGACGTGTGGGCGGCCGTCGGGTCGCACGGTCGTCAGCCAGAACACCTCGGCCGAGGTCAGCAGGGCGACGGCCTCGGCCCAGGTGGAGGCCCTGGCGCCATCGGCACTGTAGCGGGGGTCCAGTTCCGTGTGGGGCGCGGTGTTCCCGGCGGGGCCGGCGGGCGCGGGAGGCCCAGCGGGCCCAGAGGTAGAGGAAGTGGAGGAAGCGGAGGAAGCAGTCATGTCGTGTGTCTTCCGTTTGTGTCGACGATCGTCGTACGCGTGTACAGCTGTCGTCGTCGTGTTCGATGTCTGCCCTGTACAGGAGTGACCCGCCACACGGCCGGTACTCATCGGTTCCGCCCCGGCCGCCCCGGTCGGCGCGGCGGTACGCCCTCCGCTGCGGCTAGGCTCGAACCCGGACCTTGATCCAGGACCTTGATCGCGTGGAAAACGGGAGACGGCGGGATGACGGCGGTACCGGGGCGCAGAAGCAGTACCTTCACCCGTCTGTTGCGGCATGGATTCACCGACCCTGGTGTCGCCGAGCGGCTGCTCGAACTGCCCGCCATGGCCGCCGTCGACACCGAACCGCTGCTGCTGGACGCCCTCGGCGCGGTCGCCGATCCCGATCTCGCGCTGCGCGGTCTGGTCCGGCTGGTGGAGGCCCAGCCCGACCAGCCCGACCACCGGGAGCTGCTGGACACCCTGCTCACCTCCAAGCCGCTGCGCGATCGTCTCCTCGGTGTTCTCGGCGCCTCGGAGGCGCTGGGTGACCATCTCGCCCGCCATCCGGGGGACTGGCGGGCCCTCGCCACCTATGAGTCCGCCGATCTCCACCCCGGGGTGGAGGAGTTCGAGCGCTGTCTCGCCGACGCGACCGACCCGGTCTCCCTGCGGGTCGCCTACCGCCGCTGTCTGCTCTCCATCGCCGCCCGGGATGTCTGCGGCACCACCGATGTCGCCCAGACCGCCGCCGAGCTGGCGGATCTCGCGACGGCCACCCTGCGGGCCGCGCTCGCCATCGCCCGTACCGCCGAGCCCCGGGACGCCGCCGCGTGCCGTCTCGCCGTCATCGCCCTCGGCAAGTGCGGCGGCCATGAGCTGAACTATGTCTCCGATGTCGATGTGATCTTCGTGGCCGAGCCGCTGGGCGGCACGGAGGAGGCCGCCGCGCTCCAGGCCGCCACCCGGCTCGCCTCCCATCTGATGCGGATCTGCTCGGAGACCACCGTCGAGGGCACCATCTGGCCCGTCGACGCCAACCTCCGCCCCGAGGGACGCAACGGCCCGCTGGTGCGCACCCTCTCCAGCCATCTCGCCTACTACCAGCGCTGGGCCAAGACATGGGAGTTCCAGGCCCTGCTGAAGGCCCGTCCGGTCGCCGGGGACCCGGAGCTGGGGCGGGAGTACGTCGAGACGCTCGCGCCGCTGGTCTGGCAGGCCGCCGAGCGCGAGAACTTCGTCTCCGACGTGCAGAAGATGCGCCGCCGCGTCATCGACAACATCCCGGCCGCGGAGATAGACCGCGAGCTGAAGCTCGGCCCCGGCGGACTGCGGGACGTCGAGTTCGCCGTCCAGCTGCTCCAGCTGGTGCACGGCCGCAGCGACACCAGCCTGCACAGCGGCTCCACCCTGAACGCCCTGGAGGCGCTGGCCGCCGGGGGCTATGTCGGCCGGGTCGACGCCGCCCAGCTCGACGACGCCTACCGCTTTCTGCGCGCGATGGAGCACCGGATCCAGCTCTACCGGCTGCGCCGTACCCATCTCGTCCCCGAGGACCCCGCCGATCTGCGCCGTCTCGGCCGCTCGCTGGGCCTGCGCACCGACCCGGTCGCCGAGCTGAACAAGGAGTGGCGCCGGCACGCCACCGTGGTCCGCCGACTGCACGAGAAGCTCTTCTACCGGCCGCTGCTGGACGCCGTCGCCCAGCTCGCCCCCGGCGACGGACGGCTCAGTCTCCAGGCCGCCCGCCAGCGTCTGGAGGCGCTCGGCTACGCCGACCCGTCCGCCGCCCTGCGCCATCTGGAGGCCCTGGCCTCCGGGGTCAGCCGCAAGGCCGCGATCCAGCGGACGCTGCTGCCGGTGCTGCTGGGCTGGTTCGCGGACTCCGCCGACCCGGACGCCGGGCTGCTCGGCTTCCGCAAGGTCTCCGACGCGCTCGGCAAGACCCCCTGGTACCTGCGGCTGCTCCGGGACGAGGGCGCCGCCGCCGAGAACCTGGCCCGGGTGCTGTCGGCGGGCCGCCTCGCCCCGGACCTGCTGCTGCGCGCCCCCGAGGCGGTCGCCATCCTCGGCGACCCGACCGGTCTCCAGCCGCGCCGCCGGGACCACCTCGAACCCGAGATCCTGGCCGCCGTCGGCCGCGCCGACTCCCCCGAGGCCGCCGTCGCCGCCGCCCGCGGGGTCCGCCGCCGTGAGCTGTTCCGTACCGCCGCGGCCGATCTGATCGGTACGTACGGTACGGAGGAGAACCCGGCCGGGACCGACACCGGCGCTCTGGTGGACCAGGTCGGCGACGCGATCACCGACCTCAACGCCGCCACCATCGCGGGCGCGCTCCGGGCCGCCGTCCGCTCCGGCTGGGGTGATGAGCTGCCGACCCGGTTCGCGGTCATCGGCATGGGCCGCTTCGGCGGCCATGAGCTGAACTACGGCTCCGACGCGGATGTCCTCTTCGTCCACGAGCCGCGCGAGGGCGTCGACGACCAGGAGGCCGCGCGGGCGGCGGCGGCCGTGGTCACCGAGGTCCGCAGGCTGCTCCAGGTCCCCACCGCCGATCCGCCGCTGCTGATCGACGCCGATCTGCGCCCCGAGGGCAAGAACGGCCCCCTGGTCCGTACCCTCGCCTCCTACCAGGCGTACTACCGCCGCTGGTCCCTGGTCTGGGAGAGCCAGGCCCTGCTGCGCGCCGAACCGATGGCGGGCGACCGGGACCTGGGGGAACGGTTCATCGAGCTGATCGACCCCCTGCGCTACCCCGTCCGGGGCCTGGGCGAGGACGCGGTCCGTGAGATCCGCCGGCTCAAGGCGCGGATGGAGTCCGAGCGGCTGCCGCGCGGCGCGGACCCCACCCTCCACACCAAGCTCGGCCGGGGCGGTCTCAGCGATGTCGAGTGGACCGTCCAGCTGCTCCAGATGCGCCACGCCCACGCCGAACCCGCGCTGCGCACCACCCGGACCCGCCGGGCCCTGGCCGCCGCCCTCGCGGCGGACCTGATCGGCGCCGAGGACGCGGCCATCCTCGACGACGCCTGGCTCCTCGCCACCCGGGTCCGCAACGCCGTGATGCTGGTCCGCGGCCGCGCGGGCGACACCTTCCCCTCCGACAGCCGTGAACTGGCGGCGGTGGCGCGCTATCTGGGCTACGGCCCCGGCCATGTCGGCGACATGCTCGACGACTACCGCCGGACGACGCGCCGCGCCCGGGGCGTGGTGGAGACGGTGTTCTACGACGGCTGACCGGCGCCGGCGGTACGGCCGCCGGTACGGAGTCGTGGCCCCGCGCCCGGGGGCGGCGTTCCCGTATGTACGCGGGGGACCGGCCGCGCCGGTCACGCTCGCGCGGCCGGTCGCGTCCCGGGGCGACCACCGGCGTGGGCCACGCTCCCCCGCGCCCGGGGTCGCCGTCCCCATCCGTCCGCGGGGGAACTACCCCCGCAGCGCCCGGAACCGCTCCAGACACCCCTCCAGCGCCAGCTCGAACGCGGCCGCCCGGCCCTCCGGCTCGGCGGCCAGGGCCTCGGCCAGCCGGGGGGTGAGCGCGGTGTCCCCGACGACCCACATGGTCTCCGGCGCGGCCAGGTCCAGCGCCGATCCCAGGATCAGGTTCTCCAGCGCGATGATCACCTTCATGGTGTCGCCCATCGCGAACCCGGCCCCGGCCAGCATCACGACCGCCCGTTCGTACTGCTCCAGCACGCGCGGCGCGCGCACGGGGGCGGCCATCAGCAGCGGGATCGCCCGGGGGTGGGCGGCGAAGGCGGCGCGGTAGGAGCGGGCCCAGGCGGCGAGGGCCTCGTCCCAGGGCAGGGTCGCGAACATCGAGGCGTCGATGGCCTCGCAGACCCGCTCGCGCATCAGCTCGACGATCCCGTCCCTGCCGTCCACATGGTGGTACAGCGATCCCGTCTGCACCCCCAGCCGCCGGGCGATGGCCGGGACGCTGAACTCGCCCCGGGCGTCGACCAGTCGCAGCGCCTCGGTGGTGATGCGCTCGCGGTCGATGAGGGATGTACGCGGCCGTCCCATGTTTCCGATATCTCCATCGACTCTTCCCCAACGCGTCCGTCAGAGGCTACATTGCCAAAACCGAAAGCCTTTAGGTTTCTCGGCCCCCTCCGCAGTGTCCCCCTCAGCAGTGTTCCCTCCGCAGTGCCTCCTCCGCCGTGCCCCCGTGCCGCGCCCCCGCCGTCCCCGCCCGTCCCCACCGGGGAGGAACCGGCCCGTCCCCGTCCGGAACCGTATGGAAGGGCTCCCGCCGTCATGCCCCAGAACCCCCCGGAGCCGCAGGAACCCCCCGGAGCGCCGCGCCTCAGCGCGGGCACCCTCTCCACCTCCGACATCGCCTTCTTCGTCATCTCCGCCGCGGCCCCGCTCACCGTGATGGCGGGCGTCGCCCCCATCGCCCTGATGCTCGGCGGCATCGGCGCCCCCACCGGCTATCTCCTCGCCGGGATCACCCTCGCCGTCTTCGCCATCGGCTTCACCACGATGAGCCGCCATGTCCGCGGCGGTGGCGCCTTCTACGCGTACATCACCCAGGGGCTCGGCCGCCCCGCGGGCATCGGCGCGGCCCTGCTCGCCCTCGTCGGCTACCTCGGGATGTCCATCGGCATCTACGGACTCCTCGGGTCCGCCACCGTCGAGACCGTCCACGCCCTGACCGGCACCGAGATCCCCTGGGTGCCCGTCGCCCTCGGCGGACTGCTGCTGATCTGGTACGGCGGCTACCGCTCCATCGACTTCGGTGCCAAGGTGCTCGGGGTGCTGCTGATCGCCGAGACCGGGATCCTGGTGCTGCTGGCGGGCGCGGTCATCCTCGACGGCGGCCCGCAAGGTCTCTCCTTCGACTCCTTCACCCCCGGGAACGTGCTGGTCCCGGGCACGGCCGGAGTCCTCGCCGTCGCCTTCGCCGCCTTCACCGGCTTCGAGTCCACGGTCATCTACCGCCGCGAGGCCCGCGACCCGGGCCGCACCATCCCCCGCGCCACCTACGCCGCCGTCGCCTTCCTCGGCCTCTTCTACGCGGTCGTGGTCTGGGCCGTGATCCAGGCGTTCGGCGACGACAAGGTCGTCCAGGCCGCCACCGACGACCCGGCGGGCCTCTTCTTCGCCGCGATCACCACCTACGTGGGCGCGTGGGCCGCCGATCTGATGCACATCCTCATCGTCACCAGCGTCCTCGCCTCCCTCCTCGCCTTCCACAACGCGATCAACCGCTACGGCCTGGCCCTCTCCGAGGAGGGCGTCCTGCCGCGCGCCCTCGGCCGGATCCAGCCGCGCCACCGCTCCCCGTACATCGCGGGACTGGCGCAGACCGCCGTCACGGCCGTGGTGATCCTCGGCTTCGCCCTCGCCGGTGCCGACCCGTACACCCAGCTGCTGCTCTGGGTGAACACCCCCGGCATGATCGGTCTGATGGGCCT
The DNA here is from genome assembly GCF_042800315.1 of Streptomyces sp. NPDC057638. Lineage (NCBI taxonomy): Bacteria > Bacillati > Actinomycetota > Actinomycetes > Kitasatosporales > Streptomycetaceae > Streptomyces > Streptomyces sp. NPDC057638. Next base: position 2,012 of record NZ_JBHVHF010000086.1, on the reverse strand, counting down.
GATGCTGCTCACCGCCCTCGCCGTCCCCTGCTACTTCCGCACCATCCGCCACAGCGAGGGGCGGCTGAGGACCGTGGTCGCCCCGGTGACCGCCACGGTGCTCCTCACGGTCGCCATCACCTTGATCGCTACGAAGGTGGAACTGTTCACGGGCGCGTCGTCCCTGGTCAACGGCATCCTGCTGGCCGTGGTGCCGACGGTGTTCGCGATCGGGATCGCCCTCGCGCTCTGGCTGCGCAGGAGCCATCCGAGCGTGTACGAGAACTTCGCCTCCCGCGACGACGGTCCCTCCGCCGAAGCCGACGGCCGCTCCGCCGACGGCCGCTCCGCCGATGACCCCTCCGTCATGGAGACCCCCACCCCCTCCCTCCCCTCCTAGGAAACGAGACCACCGTGCCGACCGCCGCCGACCTCGTCCTCACCGGAGCCACCGTCCACACCCTGGACCCGGCCCACCCGCGCGCCACCGCCGTCGCCGTCACGGACGGCCTGATCACCGCCGTCGGCGACGACACCGACGTACGGGAGTGGCGCGGCGCGCGCACCGAGATCCTGGACCTCGGCGGCGCCACCCTCACCCCCGGCCTCACCGACGCCCACAGCCACCCGGTGTGGGGACTGGAGATGGCCACCGGCACGGACCTCTCCACCGTGACCGACCTGGCCGGACTGCGGGCCGCGCTCCGCGCCGCCGACCGGCCGGGCGGCTGGATCCTCGGCTACGGCCTGGAGCACAACGCCTTCGAGGGCCACCCGATCCACCATGACCTCATCGAGGCGGCCGTCCCCGGCGTACCGGTCTGTCTGCGCCTCTACGACGGCCACTCCGCGCTGGTCAGCGCCACCGCGCTGACGGCGGCGGGCATCGAGGGGCCGCGCTCCTTCGACCAGCGCGCGGAGATCGTGACCGGCGCCGACGGCCGCCCCACCGGCCATCTGATCGAACACGCGGCGATCGACCTGGTGACCCGGGTCCTGCCCGCCGAGCCCCTCGCCGAGCGCCGGGCCCGGCTGCTCGCCCTCCTCACCTCGATGGCGGCCACCGGACTGACCTCCGCCCATGTCATGGACCTCGGCGGCGACGCGCTGAACCTCCTCACCGCCGTCGAGGACACCACCCACCTGCCACTGCGGCTACGGCTGTCCCCGTGGTGCATGCCGGGCGCCACCGACGCCGACCTCGCCGGACTGATCGACCTCCAGCGGCACGCGGGCCGCGACTGGCGGGTGGACGGGGTGAAGCTCTTCATGGACGGCACCGTCGAGGGCGGCACGGCCTGGCTGGACCACGCCGACTGCCACGGTCAGGGCACCGACGCCTTCTGGCCCGACCCCGCCGCGTACAGCGCCGCCGTCCGCACCCTCCACGACGCGGGCGTCCCCACCGCGACCCACGCCATCGGTGACGCGGCCGTCCGCCACGTCCTGGACACCGTCGCCACGCTCGGCCCCGGCGGCCCCCGCCACCGGATCGAACACATCGAGACCGTCCCCGACGACCAGCTCCCCCGCTTCGCCGCGCTGGGCGTGGTCGCCTCCATGCAGCCCCCGCACGCCGCCTACACCCGCCCCGACCACAGCGACGAGTGGTCCCGCCGCCTCGGCCCCACCCGCGCCGCCCGCGCCTGGCGCTGCCGCGCCCTCCGCGACGCGGGCGCCACCCTCGCCCTCGGCTCCGACTGGCCCATCGCCCACTACGACGCCCGCCAGATCCTGACCACCGCGCGCGCCCCCCGGGGCGCCTCCCCGTCCCCCGGCCTGACCGCCCTCATGGCCCTGGAGGGCCTGACCACCCACGCCGCCCTCGCCGCGGGCGAGGAATCCCACACCGGCCGCATCACCCCGGGCCACCGCGCGGACCTGACCGCCTTCGCCCTGAACCCCCTGACGGCGGGCCCGGACGAGGTGGCCGAGGCCCCGGTACTGCTGACGACGGTGGGCGGCCGGGTGGTACACCGGGCCTGAGCCAGCCGCGCGTCCCCCAGAGGTCCGGACATGACAGTGGCCCCGGA
>NZ_JBHVHF010000085.1:0-26373 GCF_042800315.1 Streptomyces sp. NPDC057638 | reverse complement strand
GCCGTTCCCAAGTCTCCTCATCCGTGGGGGTGTTGGTCACCGGGAGCAGCCAGGACGGTGTCCACGCGCTCACCTCGCGCCCGCACATCCCCGACGCTTCCCGGCACCCTCGGGTGTACTTCCGCCCCGCCCACCGGATGTCTTCACCTCACCCTCACACATCCGGCAGCTCCCTCCATCCGCCGGGTGTCGACACCTCCCACCCTCCGATCCGAGTCCGCTCACGCCAGAAGTCCTCCTCTCCTGGACGGGATCGCCTGGAGAACGGGATGTTTTTGCCGCTCTTTGTCACCCTTCTGTGCGATCCCGCCCTCCAATCACCCCTTGACTGTGAACAGTCAAGGGGTATGGTCCAGACCAAGTGGCGTAACGATTGCGCTGGGGATCCCCCGACCGCTGGTGCCCCACGACCGGCCGTCGTCCCGGTGTATGTGTCGCCACCCCGTGTGCTCCTCCCCCCTCTTCACACCCAAGGAGCTGACATGCACAGTAAGAAGAAGCTGGCCATGGTCATCGGCGCGGGAATCGCCCCACTCCTCGCCGTATCGTTGCCGGCCAGCTCGGCCAGCGCGCACGGTTACATCACCTCGCCGCCGAGCCGCCAGGCCCAGTGCCAGGCGGGCACCGTGCCGTGTGGTCCCATCAAGTACGAGCCGCAGAGCGTCGAAGGCCCGAAGGGACTGCGGAGCTGTAGTGGTGGCAACGCCGCCTTCGCGGAGCTCGACAACGACAGCAAGGGCTGGCGGGTCACCAACGTCGGCAGTTCGACCACCTTCAACTGGCGGCTGACGGCGGCGCACGCCACCAGCACCTGGCAGTACTACGCGGGCGGGCGCAAGGTCGCCGAGTTCAACGACGGTGGTGCGCGTCCCAGCAACTCGGTCTCCCACTCGGTCAACTTCGGAGGTCTGAGCGGCAAGCAGAAGGTGCTGGCGGTATGGAACATCGCCGACACCCCCAACGCCTTCTACGTCTGCGTCGATGTCAACATCACCTGACATCGCCTGACACGGACGGCCTGACCCGGTCCCGTCGGCCCATCGGCCGGCGGGACCGCCATGTCCCCGGCGCCGGGCCTCGCCCGCTCACCGCATCACCGGTGCCACCGGCGTGATGGTCCAACCAGCCCTGACGGCACCTGGTGCGGCACTAACCTCCGCACATGACCACCATCCCCTGGGACCCGCGCGGTACGGGAGTGCTCGCCCTCCCCTCCGGGCGCCTCGTCCGTGGACGAGGGCTGCGCCGCCCCCTCCCCGTCGGCCCTGAGCCGCACTTCGGCCTGTATCTGCGCGGCCGACGCCCTCCGGGTGGGGACTGGGAGGCACGCTGGCTGCGCTGGCCCGACTTCTGGCTGCCCGCTGACCGGAACGACGCGGTCGACGCACTGCGCGAGGCATGGGAGCGGGCGGTGGCGGAACGGGTGGAGGTCGCGTGTGGTGGGGGAGTCGGCCGGACCGGCACCGCGCTGGCCTGCCTCGCCGTCCTCGACGGCGTCCCCGCCCGCGAGGCCGTCGCCTATGTACGGCGGCACTACGCCGGTCGCGCGGTGGAGACCCCCTGGCAGCGTCGTTTCGTCGAGCGCTTTCCCGGCTGAGTCCGGCGCGCCACCGCCGCCCCGGTCCCCCGCCCCACGGGGGCCGGGGCGCCTTTGCTCGCCAGAGTGTCGATTTCCGGCTGAAGAGGCCGATCCGCTGAGCGGGTCCGCTGTGGCTGTCGTGATCCAGGAGAGGGGCCGTGTCGATCAGGTCCTCCTCGGGGGCGCACGGCGGTGGCGGCCGTCGTGCGCCCGTGAGGTCCGTTCCGTGCCTCTGCCATCGGCGGGGTACGGAACGGAACGGCCGTCCCGCCACGGGTCAACGCGCCGGAATGGCTTCCTCTATCAGGGCCACGGCCGCACGCGGGTCCGCCACCTGGAGGACCAGCCGGGCGTAGGGCGCGTCTTCGGCCAGCTCGATGACGATGGCCTTGGCCGGGTCGCGCACCTCCCAGAAGACCCGTCCGTCGTCGATGTGGAAGGTACCCGCGGTGATCACCCCGGGTACATGGGTGCCCGGCGCCCGCAGCCCCTTCGGCTCCCGGATGATCCCGGGGTCGGCCGTGGCGCCGCGCACCTGTGCCAGGGGGATGGTCAGCCGGTTCTTCACGGCCCAGAGCTTGTTGAGTCCGTTGATCTCCACGACCAGTGTGCCGCCGTCGATACGGATCCGTGCCATGTCTCTCTCCTTCACGCTGTGAGCTGAGTGCTACGAGCTGTGTCCTGCGGTGGGGTGCTGCGGTACGGGGGCGGGGCTAATCAGCCGGAGGGCTGCGGCGCGGCCGGAGGCGGTGTGGCGGGCCCGGCCCCCTCCGTACCGGTGCCGACGAGCAGGGCGCCCGAGCGGACCCGCACCCGCAGGCCCAGGGCCAGGGCGATGAGCGTGGCGCCGTCCTCGTCCGGCCCGGCCGTGTGCGCGATGGCGCCATCGAGCGCGGCGAGCCCGCGCGCCACCAGCTCGGCCACCTCGCCGTCGACCGGTGCGCGCTCGATGGCGGCCAGCAGCAGCAGATCCAGCCCGGAACCCGTGTCGGCGGTGCTCAGGGCGCGCAGCGCCTCCTGGCGGCCGGGCGCGGCGGTGATCCGCTCGGCGAGCGGTGCCACGTCCTGATCGAGACAGTGCCGCAGCGCGGCCAGATAGAGCCCCCGCTTGCTTCCGAAGGTCTTGTACAGGCTGTTGCGGTGCACGCCGAGCCCGGTCACCAGATCATCCACCGAGAGCCCGTCGTAGGCCCGGTCGGCGAAGAGCTGTGCGGCCGCACGGATGACGGCGGCCTCGTCGAAACCTCGTGGTCGTCCCATGGCCCGACCTTACGCAGTTAAGGAACGATCGGTCAAGAATGATCGTTCCTTAACTGAGGCAAACAGACGCCGGGAGGGATCTGGTCCCTCCCGGCGTCGTCCTGTCTCACTGCCCGGACGGGATGGACTCCCCGGACATCGCGGCGGCCAGCCGCAGATAGGGGGCCGCGTCCTGGGCCCGCCCCTGCCGCTCCAGCGTGCGCCCGAGCATCAGAAGGGCGTAGTGCTCCACCGGGTGCCGCTCCAGGATCGCGCGCAGTTCCGTCTCGGCGCGGGTGAGCTGTGCGGAGTGGTAATAGGTCCGCGCCAGCAGCAGTCGCGGCGCCAGCTGCTCCGGCTCCTCGGCGACGAGGCCGCGCAGGATGCGGGCGGCCGTCAGGTACTCCTTGGCGTCGAAGAACAGCTGTGCCCGGTCCCACCGCTCGGCCGGGGTGCCGAACTCGAAGTAGGTCTCGCTCACTCGCTCTCTCCTTGGTGCGCTGTTCGGAATCGCTGACGTTCGGCTCAACCGGGCGTGGTCGTTCAATATTCCACTACTGGGATGGACGGTGCGTGATCGACCTCGTGTGGAGAGCGACACCGCCACTCCCGCGGGAATAGGTTGAGTGCCATGAGTAATCTCGATCGTCAGGCCGTCCCCTCCGTCTGCGGTGGCCGTGGCTTCGTCGTCGCCGAGCCGGTGCGCGAACTGCTCAGCCCCCGCACGGTCCCGCTGGGGGAGTCCACCGAGGTCCGCAGGCTCCTGCCCAACCTGGGCCGCCGGATGGTGGGCGCCTGGGCCTTCGTCGACCACTACGGTCCCGACGACATCGCCGACGAGCCCGGGATGCAGGTCCCGCCCCACCCCCATATGGGTCTCCAGACGGTCAGCTGGCTCCACGAGGGTGAGGTCCTCCACCGGGACAGCACGGGCGGTCTCGCCACCATCCGCCCCCGCGAACTCGGCCTGATGACCTCCGGCCGCGCCATCAGCCACTCCGAGGAGAGCCCCCGCCCCCACGCCCGCTTCCTCCACGGCGCCCAGCTCTGGGTGGCCCTCCCGGACGCCCACCGTCATGTCGAGCCCCACTTCCAGCACCACACCGACCTGCCGACCATCACCGCCCCGGGCCTGACCGCCACCCTGATCCTCGGCTCCCTCGACGGAACGACCTCCCCCGGCACCACCTACACCCCGATCGTCGGCGCCGACCTCTCCCTCACCCAGGGCGCCGACCTGCGCCTGCCCCTCGACCCCGACTTCGAGTACGCGGTCCTCTCCATGTCGGGCGAGGCCCATGTCGACGGCGTCCCGGTCCTCCCCGGCTCCATGCTCTACCTGGGCTGCGGCCGGACCGACCTGTCCCTGCGCGCGGAGTCGGACGCGGGGCTGATGCTGCTGGGCGGCGAGCCGTTCGAGGAGGAGTTGGTCATGTGGTGGAACTTCATCGCACGGAGCAACGAGGAGATCGTGCAGGCGCGTTCGGACTGGATGGACGGCGCGCGCTTCGGCGAGGTGACGGGGTACGACGGGGGTCCGCTGGCGGCTCCGGAACTCCCGCCGGGGCAGCTGAAGAAGCGGGGGCGGGTGCGCTGACCCGGCGTTTTGATGAGGTGGCATGGTCCGACCGCGTCGACGGCCGGACCACGTCGATCAGACCTGCCAGGTCGCCCCGCGAGGCTGGCGTGAGGGGCACGGATGTGCTCGGGGCGGGCCGCCGCGAGTCCCGGCTATGGCGTTCTGTGGTCAGGTTAGGTGGACCAACGCTGACTCAATGCCGACTTTACTGATAGGCCGTCACATCGAATGGCTCTCGATTCCTTGCGGCCCTCGCCCCGGCGGGAGCTTGCCATCGAGCAGGCTGCCCCCTCAGGAAGAAACCAGGATGTCCTTCGGGCGGCGCAGGGCCGGTGCAGCGGGCCTCGTGGGGCTCCGCGGCACGCCGCCCGGCCGCGGTGAGCGGAGTGTGGGCGGCGTGCGGGTGTGTCAGGCGGTGAGGTTGTCGCCGGTGGAGACGCCGAGCTGGTTGCAGTATTCGGTGTAGTACTCGACGCGGGCGTTGACGGCCGCGGTGTTGCCGCCGTCGCACTCGATGGAGTTGATCGCCCGGATCGTGGCGCCGAAGCCCTCGTCGAGAACGCCGTGGACGTTCGTCATCCAGAACCACAGCGCGGTCTTCCAGGAGATGTCCACGTCTGTTGCCACGATCTCGGGGTTGTTGAGGCCGTCGAAGCCGATCGAGTTGCCGGCGGCGGCGTAGTTGTAGTTCCACGAGAGCTGGAGCGGGCCGCGGCCGTAGTAGTCCTCGCCCTGCACGCAGGGGTGGTCGGTGTTGTTCTCGTCGCAGTAGTCCTTCGAGGCGCCGTCGATCTCCTCGATGTACTGGAGATGGCCGGTCTCGTGGGTGACGTGGGCGAAGAAGGCCGCGATCTCACGCAGGCGGTCCTCCTTCGAACCCTCCCCGGCGAAGGACGAGTAGCTGTCCAACGCCCCCAGGAAGGCTTCGCGGGTGTAGAAGCTCTTTCCCGCTGACGTATCGTCCGCCTGGTCGAGGATCGCGTTGAAGAACGCCTCCGTGACGACCTCGGCGACGGATACCTCGTTCTCGTTCTCCGAGTCGAGGTCTACTGCCGCACTGGTATCCGACATGGACATCCCCTTCGGTAGGCGCCGAGCGCGACCTGAGAGTCGCGCGGCGTGACGCTGCATCTTCTCCCAGAATGATCAACGACGGCGCGGGGTCTCCGGAGATCGGTCCGCCAGAGGCAGGGATTCACCCGGCAGTGACCGGTTTCGGTCACTCGATGCAGCGCGGCTGCATCCAGGCCACGCTCGATGCCGGACACCCGCCGGAGAGGGTCGCCCTGCACCCCCTGGCACAGCCCGGGCAGCGCCGCGTTCGACGTGTACCGGAAGAAGAAGCTGGACTGGCAGGAAACCGATCGTCAGGTCATCGCTCACCCGCACACCCTGACGACCCGGATCACAACCTGTCGGAACTTCTGACAGCAACACCGTTTCGCTGGGCCGTTCCTACTCGGACACCGTCTTCGCTTGATCCACGATCACCCGGAACATCGACTTCCTCCGCGTCCGCACTGCCGGCTGAACCCGGCTCCCCCCCCGCATCCCTCGCAGGCATATCGGCCCCGGACGGGAGAAGGCCGCCGCTGTCACAGGAGTGTGCCCTGGCATGCCGACGGCAGAACGCGACGTAGGCGCGAAATCCCGGCCCGTAGAAGCGGTTGAGATCGTGGGCCGTACTGTGATCATCTCCCCGGCGGCGCGCGGTGCCGACGGGCTGAACTCCGTGACGTCGACACCTGGCGGGGGCACTTGGGCCTGGGCGGTGGAGTAGGCGCGGCCCGCCGAGCGGGTGGACGCCCTGTACGCCGGTCCGCGACGCCCACCGCGTCCGTCCTCCGGTCCGTGCCGTCCACGACACCGACGAGCACCCCCGGCGCCCCACGCCGTACCGCCTCGCTCTGGCGGACATCACGGCGGGCCGCCCCCGCGCCGCCGTGGAACTGTTGAACGCCCTGGGTGACCAGGTGGAGCGGATCGGTGGCGTCCGCGTGGAGCGGGAGATCGTCCAGGACACCCTGGCCCGCGCTCTCGTCGACGCGGACGAACCCGCACGCGCTGCCGCCCTGCTCCACCACCGCACCACCACCCGCCACCACCACCGCTATGAGGACCTTCTGCTCGCCCCGCGTGCCGTGCGGGAGACCGTGCCGTCCTGACCGCGCTCCCTGGGGTTCATGACATCGCCGAGGGCCGGGGCGCGACGGCGACCCGGCGCGTCCAGCTCAACCAGCACACCGGCAAGGCCGGCGTCCTGTGCCTCGCCCCGCGCCCGGGTCTCGGTATCTCCGCGCCCGACGCCCGAGGGCCGGGCACGACCCTATGACCCTGACCGCGCGGTCGCTGTCCTGTTACGTGGGGCAGATGGTGTCCCGCGAGGGCAGGGTGCCGTGCAGCAGGTAGGTGGTGACCGCGTCGGTGACGCAGTCGTTCGAGCCGTTCGCGTACAGGGTGTGGGCTCGGAGCGGCACGGTGACGAGCCGGGAGGCGCGCAGGGCGCGGTGCAAGCGCAGCCCGGCCGCGTAGGTGGTGCGGGGGTCCTCGGTGGCGTGGAGTTGAAGGGCGGGGACGGTGTTGCCGATCCGGGTCGGGGCCTCGCGTGGCCGCTCCTTCCAGAACGCGCAGGGGAACGGCGCGTGGGTCATCGCACCGAAGACCGGCTGCGACGTCCGGGCGCGCGCCACCGCCCGCCGGTAGTGCTCAGGATCGCGGGGCATGGCCGCGTCGGCGCAGATCATGGCCAGCTGAGCCGCGTAGTCCCGCGCCTGGTCCGTGCCCGCGCCCGCGAACATCAGATCGAGCGTTCCCCGCAGCCAGGGCGGCGGGACGACCGGTTCACCGTCGGCCGCGTCCCGCAGCAGCCGCAGCATGGTGGCGAACTCCGGGTTCGCGCTCGCGTGGACGAGAGTGAGATAGCACAGCAGCGGCAGCTCATGGCCGGTGATCCGGTGCCCGTCGATCCGGATCGGCGCGCCGCCCGCCCGCTTGATGAGTGCCTCGACACCGGTGCGCACCGAGGCGGGCGTGGTGCCGAGTCCGTACGTACTGTGCCGTCGCGCGGCCCAGGTGCCGAAGTCGTCGAGCGCCCTCTCGTTGGCGGGGCCCTGGCGGCGGACCATCGGGAGCGGATAGTCGACGGGCGCGAGTGCGCTGTCCAGGACCATCCGGTCGACCCGGTCGGGGAACATCTGGGCGTAGACGGCCCCCAGGATCGCCCCGTAGGAGTGCCCGAACCACGATGTCCTGCGCTCGCCCAGCACACCGCGGACGATGTCGATGTCGCGGGCGATGTTACGGGTGGAGAGATGGGGCAGCGTCCCGGCCTCCCTCTCCCAGCAGGAGCGGGCGTCGTCCCGGGACAGCCGTACGGCCTCGTCGAAGTCCGCGCGGTCCGGCCCCGGGGCGTGCAGCAGCCAGGTGCCGCGGGTGAGCCCGCAGTCGACGGGTGAGCTCTCGCCGAGCCCCCGGGTGTCCATACCGATCACGTCGTAGGCCGCCGCGACCCGGGGGTCCATCACCGTCCGCAGCAGAGCGGGCATGCCCAGGCCCCGGGCGGCGGGCCCGCCGGGGTTGGTCTGGAGGATGCCGCGTCGCCGCACCGGATCCGCCGCCGCGATGCGTGAGACGGTGACCTCGATGGTCCGCCCCCGCGGTCGGCTGTAGTCGAGCGGAACGGTGATGCGCGCGCACTCCGTGCCGCTCGCCGCGAGCGAGGTGTCCGCGCAGTCGCGCCAGCTGATGGACTGGTTCCGGAACCGGCTCAGCCCGTCCCCGGCGTCCGGCGAGGAGGCGAGAACGGATACCTGGCTCCCCGGTCCGACGAGAACCGCCAGAAGGACAAGAACGCCCGGAAGTGCCCGTCTCCTCATGGTTCATCACGCTACTGGCCCCTACCGGCCACCGCGTGCTCCGCGAGGCCGTGTCGTCCGATGCGAGGAGGGGAACCGACGCACGGGCCAGGGTGGTGAAGCCGGACTCCTCGGCCTGTCGGCTCGCGGCGTAGCGATACCGAGACCCCGAGGACGGAGGGGGCGCGGCCGCCCGGTCGGCTCACGGCAGGTGGGCTTCGAGAGCCTCCGCGGCGTGTCTGATGCCACCGGCCCGCTCCATCACCTCGGGCATGCGCCGTACCCGTTCTCGCAGCGCCTTGTCCGTGGCCGTCCGGTTCACGGCCGTCAGGAGCGTCTCCTCAGTGACCTCCCCAGGATCCAGGATCGTGCCGAGTCCCAGTTCCGCCGCTCGGTGGGAGAGCACCCGGGTCTCGGGTACCTGCGGGATCAGTACGGGGGGTGTGCCCGCGTACAGCGATTCCATCAGGCTGCCGAGCCCCACGCCGGTGACGAAGACATCGGCCTGGCGCAACGCGGCCAGTTGCGGGATCCACGGGTGGACCTCGATGTTCGACGGCAGGGGGCCCAACTGTTTCGGGTCGGAGCCGTTGCCGAGGGTGATCACCGTCCGCCACGGTTGGCCGTCGAAGGCGCGGACGCACCGGGCGAAGAAGTCCGGTTGGTGGTTGTAGAGGGTGCCCATGGAGATCACCACGAGAGGCGGTCCGGTCCGGGGCGCCCGCCAGGTCTGCCGGGTGTACTCGGGGGAGAGGCAGGGGCCGGCGAATGTGGTCTCCGTCCCGAAGGTCTCCCCGAACGGCTGGAACTCCCGGGGCACGTAGACCAGGCTCCTGTCGGCACGCCAGTCCACCAGGTACTCCGGCGCGGCGGTGATCCCCAGATCGGCCGCGAACGTCGCGGCCTGGCTGAGGAGTTCGGTCACGGCCGGATGGTCGTCGGTCACCCCGGACCGCTCCTGGACCGCGCGTACCTGCGCGTAGTGGTCGTTGGAGGCCAGGGAAGGGGTGGACTGCACCGCCGGGCGGTCCCAGAGCCGCTCCAGGGCGCGGCCCGCCGGGGCGACGATCATGTCGTACAGCACGAGATCCGGCACATCGTCGGCGAAGAGCCGCCGGGCCAGTGTGACCAGCCGCGTGCTCTCCCGGAGGAAGAGAACGGCCGACCAGGCCAGCATGTCCGGGGTGAGGCTCGTGTACCGCCCAGGGCCCAGGGCCTCACCCAGCAGGCTGTCATAGCGGAACGCGGTCGCGCCGGTGGCCCGCACCGCGGGCTCGAAGCCGTCCGCGGTCAGGAAGCTGACGCGGTGACCTCGACGGACGAGTTCTCCGGTGACCGCCAGCGCGGGGCGCATATGCCCCTGTGCCGGAATGGTGAGGACGAGAATATGACCGGGCATGAGGGTCCTGTCGTTCTCGGGCCTGTCCGAGGGATCAGGCTGGGTCAGGGGGCGGCGTCGTACGGGCCGAGGGTCCCGCCCGGGGACATGGCTCCGGGCGGCTGGACGCCGGACACCGGTGCGCGGTCACCGGACGGCCGTCAGGAGCCTGACGCGGCCCGTGCCGGGTCGTGCCGGGTCGAAGGCCGGGGGGACGGGGCGCGCGTGACGGCGCGCCAGATCGGTGAGCGGGTCCTCCGTGGCGCTCCAGCCATGGGCGGCGAGCCAGTCGCCGGGAGGGCGTGTCATCTCGTTCTTCCACAGCGAGGCCAGCAGGTTCACGACACCGTCCGGCGAGTCCGCCACCGCCTCCCTGGCCTGATCCGAGTCGACCATGGCCCGGGTGACGTGCTCCACGGCGAGCCGGCTGCCCGGCGCCGACAGTGCGCTGACCTGCCCCATGAGGCTGTCCGCCACGTCCGCGGTCAGATAGACCAGCACTCCCTCGATCAGCCAGGCCGTCGGCGCGTCCGTGCGGAAGCCGTGCGCGACCAGCGGGGCGGGCCACTCCCCGCGCAGATCCGTCGCGATCGTCTCGCGTCGGCAGCGCGGCGTCTCGCCCCGCAGGACGTGCTCCTTGAAGGCGAGTACGGCGGGCAGGTCAAGTTCGAACAGTCGGGTTCCGGCCGGCCAGTCCAACCGGTGGGCGCGGGTGTCCAGACCCGCCGCGAGGAGAACCACCTGTCGGCAGCCCGCCGCGCACGCCCTGCCGAGGAAGTCGTCGAAGTACCGGGTGCGCAGCGCGAAGTAGTCGCCCATCGCCGCGGTGAACTGTTCTCCTTGGTCCGTGTTCCACACCGCCTGTCGTTCCGGGCCCGCCGCGTCGAGGAACGGCCCGGCGAGACGATCCTCGAACAGCCGGTCCGCCCGTCGGCTCTCGGCCGCGCGGGCCATGCTCACGACCAGCGCGGTGCCGCTGACACCGGTCAGGAGTTCCGAGCCGTCGGTCATGGTGTTCTCCGCTTCGTGGGGGTGCCGCCGGGACCCGCCGTCGTGTGCGCGGCGGTGCGGTCGTGGTGCGCTGTGCGGTCGACGCGCACACCGCCCCGCCAGATCGCCGTGATCGACCGGGTGGCGGTGATGTCCTGTGTGGGGTCGCCCTCGACGAGCACGAGGTCAGCGCGTCGCCCCGGCGCGATGACCCCCCGGTCGGAGAGACCGAAGTGGGCGGCCGGTGCCGAGGTCGCCGCGGTGAGCGCCTGCGCCGGAGTCAGACCCGCCCGGACGAGCAGGGCCAGTTCGGCGTGGAGGGTGGCGCCGTGGACGATCGGGCAGGCACGTCCGGGCCGGTGGTTGGCGTCGGTTCCGGCGAGTACGGGCACGCCCGCCCGGTGCAGCCGGGCCACGCTCGACAGGGCGTGGTGGAATCGGTGTCCGGGCAAGGGGTGCTCCACACACAGGCCCTCGCCGCCTTCCGCGATCACGGCGAGGACAGGGTCCGGGAGGTGGTCGGCGATCCGCGGATCATGTACCAGGGACCGTGCGGCGCAGTCGGCGGGATCGTTCTCCGGAGCGGACACCTCCAGGATCGCCAGGGTGGGAATGACGACGCGTCGCTGAAGCGCGGCCCGGCGGACGAAGTCCTCGTCCAGAGCGGCTTCCAGAGGGAGGTGTGTCAGCAGGTCGACACCGCTGTCCAGGGCGAGCCGCGCGGACCACACGGCGGACACATGAGCCACGGTGAGCAGCCCCCGGCGGCGCGCGGCGTCGGCGAGCGCAGTCACGGTCGCCCGGTCCAGCGCGGGCAGCGACCTCCGGTGGTTGGCGCCGTCGTCCACCATGATCTTGATGAAGTGGGCGCCCTCCGCCTGTCGGGCGGCCACGAAGGCGTCCGCCTGTCCGGGCCCGGCGACGGTCGGCAGCAGCGGCATGGTGACGCCGGGATGTCCTCCCGGCGCACTCGCCAAGAGCCCCGCGCTGCGCAGATCGGCGAGGTCGGCGCGCTCGCGGGCCAGGGCGCACAGCGCCCGGGTGGCCTCCGGCGGGCCCATGAACATATCGAGTTCGGTCGTCACGCCGAAGGCCAGGGCCTGCCGGAGATTGCTCTCGGCGTCGAACACGTGCGTGTGCGCGTCGATCAGCCCCGGCAGCAGTGTCAGGCCCGCCCCGTCGATCACCTCGGCCGACGCCGACGCCGACGCTGATGCCCGTCCCGACGCCGACACCGATGCCGACGGGGCGCGGACGACGCGGGTGATGACACCGTCGGCGAACTCCACCGAGCCGGGGCCCACCAGCGACTCCCCGTCGAAGATCCGTACCCTCTCGATGATCACCGATGACATCCCTCTCACCACCCGAGCGCGGTCACGGTGGACCCGGAGAGACACAGCAGGTGGAAGAGGAGGACGAAGCCCATCGCCGGGAGCAGCAGTCCCGACGGCCTCCGGCGCAGCAGGAAGCGCCAGGCTCCGAGCGCCGGGAGGACGAGGGCGAGCGCTGGCAGCAGGCCCGCCCTTCCCAGCAGCGCCAGCCCCAGCGCCACGGCGCCCACGGCGAGGGCCAGGCTGATCGCCGCGCTGCCGCGTGGGCCGAACACCTGTGAGTAGAGCCGCGCCCCCGGGTCCTGGCGCCACTCGGTCTTGCGCGCGAACTCGAACTGGAGGAAGGCGCAGGCGAACATGGCCAGCAGCGGCACGGCCCGTCGGTCGGCGTCGATCACGCCCGCGCTCAGCAGCGAGCCGTAGAGGTAGACCGCCAGCAGCACCTGCACCGGGTAGCTGACGAGAAGACCGGTCAGGGGGTTACCGGCGACACGGGGGAACCGGCGTTCCAGCGCGACCAGGAACAGCGTGTAGCCCAGGCCGAGCAGGATCAACGCCACCGAGACCGCCGAGACCAGCAGGTTGAGGACGATGAGGAGGACGGTGATCAGCACCATGGCGCCGCGCAGTTCCGCGACCGTGATGGCGCCGGTCACCAGGGGCCGGTCCGGGTGGTGGCGCCGGTCGTACTCCAGGTCCTTCTGCTCGTCGGCCATGCGGGCGAACAGCAGCGCCAGGACCACGCTCGCCGCGCGTACCCCCGTCGGCCACGAGGGCGTCCACGCGGCACCGGACCCCGAGAGGTTCTCGGCGGTGCCCTCCAGGGCGACGGTCCAGAGCACGCCGTAGGTGACATAGATCCGTGGACGGAACATCCGCCGTACGAAGTGGCCGAGCCGCGCTGGCACCTGAGCGACGGCCGGGGGGCTCGTCACCTCTGCCACCTGTTCCAGGACACGACATCGTCGAGTGGCTGCCGCGGGGTCGGACGGAAGTCGGATCCCCCCGTCGTGTGCGCGACGGCGACCAGGGCGACTTGGGTCACGGTCCTGGCCGGGATGCCGACCAGCGCCGCCACCTCGCGTTCGCGGGCGAGGTGCACCGTGGTGAGCGCGGTGCCCAGACCGCGGCCGCGGAGGGCGAGCATCAGGCTCCACAGCGCCGGGTAGACGGACCCGAAGAAGCTGGACTGCTGGGCGAGTGTCGCGTCGCGGGGCAGCCGCCCGCGGATTCCGGCCAGCACGAGGGCGGGCACCAGGTGCAGATGGTCCGCCAGGTGGCGCACCCCGTCCACGGCCCGCTCGCTCATCGCGGTGGGGGGAGTGGCGGCGAGATAGGCGTCGGAGGCGGCCTTGTAGTGCCGTGCGATCCCCGCCTTGGTCTCCGGATCGTCGATCACCAGGAACCGCCAGCTCTGCCGGTTGCCCCCGTTCGGCGCGTGCAGGGCGATCTGGAGGCAGTGGGCGAGCAGCGCCCGGGAGACCGGCCGGGACAGGTCGAGTCGGTGGCGCACGGTGGGAGTCCGGGTCAGCAGCCCGTCGATGTCGAGAGCGTACGGAGTCGGGGACGGCCGGGTGGTCATCGCGCCCCCGTCGCCGTGCCGGGCCAGGTCAGGCCCACATCGCCCTCGGCGATCAGGCGTCCGTCCTGCCGCATGGCGCACCGCAGGACGGCGCTCGTCCCCGTCCGTTCGGCCAGTGTGCTCTCGCAGGTGAGCGGCAGACTCAGCTCGCCGATCCCGGTGAAGCGCGTACGCACCCCGGTGAGCAGTGCCGCCGCCGACGGCAGCGCCCCGGTGGCGACGGCGGTGGCGATGCTCACCTGCCGGAACGCCTCCAGGGTCAGCATGCCGGGGATGTGGTCGACGGCATGGTCGAACAGCACGGGGTGACCGGTGTCGACCACGAGCCCCGCGGTCCCCGTCCCGCCCGCGCCGGGCGCGACCCGGAAGCCGGACAGGACCACGTTCGTGGCGTCCTGGCGGTCCACCAGGGTCTTCGGAACCCGTGGCCGCGGCTCGGGGGCCTCGACCGCAGGCCCCGGCCGCAACCCCAGGGCCCTGCGCCCCTCGTCACGCATCCGTTGCCACGGGTCGGCCGGCATCCAGGACATGCTGCACTCCAGTGTCGCCGCCACGCGGTCATCGATCAGCGCGCGGTAGGACAGCCGTGCGCCCCGTACGCCCGTGTGGTCACCGAAGCGGCGGACGACGCGGCAGCGCAACACGACGTCGGTGGGCACACCGCGCACCGAGAGCGCGGTCAGGTCCGCGTCCCGCAGGACCATCTCCCGCAGGATGAACTTCGTGCCGAACGGCATGTCGAACAGATCGTGCCCCAGCATGATGAGTGTCTGCCGGGCCGCCTCCACCAGCACCATCGGGTCGTAGAAGGGGCGGCATCCCGCCGTGTCCCGGTAGAAGGCGTGGGAGCGCGGTATCTGTACGCCGACGTCCAGGGTGTCCTCGTCGCGGGCGAGGGCGCCCGTGACCAGCACCTCCGTCACACTCAGCCGGTGGACGAGCTCCCGGGGTACCGTACGGCTGAATTCGACCGTGTCCATGCTTCTCCTCCGTGTTACGTGGCCGCGGGCTGCCCGGCCGCGAGCCATGTCTGATGGAGCCGCCAGTCGGACACGCTGACGCCGTCGAGTACGGGGGCCAGTCCCGCGCGCTTCATCGGCAGGACATGGGTGCCGACGATCACCATGTCCCAGGGGTCCAGCGGCAGCCCGGCCCGCCAGACGGCCTCCACCAGCCGTGCGTACCCGGTGGGGGAGTGGGCGGCCGGCAGGGCCGCGCCCAGCCCGTCCCGGACCGCTCCCGGCGGCAGGGACTCCGCGGCCTCGGCCACGGCCCGCCGCAGTCGTTCCGCCGCCGGGCCGAAGGTGAGGTCGCGCCGTGGCACCTCGGCGTGCAACCGCTCGGCCAGGTCGCGTGCGCGCCCCGACCGGTCCTCGCCCGCCAGCGCGTCGGCGTACAGCCGCTCCCGCTGGGCCGTGTCGAAATGGATCCCCAGCTCCCGTGCCACGTCCGCGGGTTCGTCAGGGGTGTGGACGAGGTTGAGCAGATAGCTGTACCGGCCGATCGCGTACCGCAGCTGGCCGGGGACCCGGGCCAGGGGATCGGTCGGGCCCTTGCGCTCGGTCAGGACGACCGACGCCGGCACGGCCTCGGGCTCGTCTGCCACCGGGCGTACGACGAGCACCAGCGCGTCGCACGAATCCAGGAACAGGTCGGCCAGGCGGCGCCGCTGCGGTGTGGCCAGGTTCCACTGGTAGTACCAGAGCGACCGCACGGCGGTACGGGTGAGCCGGGTCCGCTCCGCGGCCACGATCCGGAAACCGCCCTCGGCCAGCCAGTCGACCGTCGTCGGTATCTGCCGGCTGACGACCGCGTCGGGTTTGAGCAGCAGCGCCGCGTGCCGGTGGAGAAAGCCGTCCACGTCGGCGGTGAGGGTGCCGAGCTGACCGAGGCTCTCCAGGAAGTAGGTGTCCGAGGAGAACAGGGCGCGCTTGCGCGGATCGCAGCTGAGGGCCGGGGAGACCGCGTCGCCGAAGGGGCGGACGTCCTGCGGGCGGAGGGTCATCGGCGGACTCCGTCCGTGTCGTGCCCGACCGGGGCGGCGGGGTCCGCCGGTGTGACCTCTGACTGTGTGACCTCTGCCGGTGTGACCTCTGCCGGTGTGCTGTCCGGCCGGGCCGGAGCGTCCGGGACGCCGGTCGGCGGCGCGTGCGGGGCGGTGGCCGGTGGCGCCCCCAGATAGCCCGTGTCCAGACAGTGGTCGATCAGCCCGCGCAGCAGGTCCGGTGCGCTCCCGGGCGCCCTGCGGGCTCCCAGCGCCGCCGTGTGGGAGTCGTCGAAGGTCATCCGACGGCGGAAGTAGCTCTCGTACAGCGTGACGATCCGCTCGTAGTAGCGCCGTTCCCGCGGGGGCAGCCGTCGCGCGTCGAAGCTCGCCGGGGGGACGAACCGCGGCACGTGGAAGGAGGGGTACTCGGCCATCACATCGGAGAAGTCCCGCAGGGTCAGCGGTGTGCCCACCGCGTGGAAGGTGCGGCCCGACGCCTCCTCGAACCGCTCGGTGACCCCCGTGATCAGGTCCGCCACCTGGTTGACGGGCACCAGGTCCAGCCGTGCGTCGTACTGGCCGGGGATGGCGCGGACCTTGCCTTCGGTGGCCAGCTTGAGCACGACATAGATGTTCTTGTAGTCGCGCACCACGCCGGTGCGCTCATCACCGACGACGATGCTGGGGCGGACCACCGCGGTGCGCACCCCGTCGGCCCGGGCCTTGTGCACCAGCGTCTCGGCCCGCAGTTTGCTGGCCTCGTAGGGGTTGGCGAGCCGCTGGCCCTCGTCCAGTTCCGTCTCGCGGATCAGCCCGTCACGCTCACCGCACACGTAGGCGGTGCCCACGTGCACCAGGTCGGCACCGCAGGCACGGGCCAGCTCGACGACATGTGCGGTGCCGTCGACGTTGACCCGCTGGTAGACCTCCTCCGGATGGCCGAAGTCGGTGATGGCGGCGCAGTGCACGATCCGGTCGATCCCGCCCCCGGCCAGTGACCCGTACTCCGGCTGGGACAGCCCGAGCCGCGGGGCGGACACATCGCCGGACAGACATCGCACACCGGCGGTGTCCACGGGGGTGCCGTCATTGCCCAGCAGCACCGGGTTGGTGTGGACCAGGGCGGTCACCTCGTGTCCGGCCGCCACCAGCCGAGCCGTGACCTCCGCGCCGACCAGTCCGGACGCGCCGGTCACCAGGACGTTCAACCGCCGTTTCACCGGGCCGTCTCCCGTCGCCGCGCCGTGCCCGCCCCGGGCCGTGCCTCGTCCTCGCCCGGACCGGGGGAGTTCCTCTGTGATGTCACTGTTCCTCCAGCAGTGTCAGGCCGAGACGGCATGGGGCTGCGCCCCGCCGCTGGACAGGAGATCGCTCGCCTCGTCGATGGGCAGGTCCGCGTGGAGATGCGCGCCGAGGCGCAGCCAGTCGTAGCCGATGTCCAGGGTCCGCCGCCATGCGTCCGCCGAGGTGAAGGAGGACGGGAAGCCGTCCGCGCCCGTGGCTCGGCGGACGTGCAGGACGAAGTCATCCAGCGCCGTCAGCGTGGCGGACCCCTGGGCGGCGGAGGCGATCGTGAGGGTGTCGAGGTGTGCGGCCCGCGTCCGTATCCCGTCCAGGTCCGGCCCGGCCGGAAGGAGCGACAGCCGGCTCACGACCTCGGAGTCCGGCGGCAGCGGCTGGACGGCGTGGGCGCTGAGCAGCCCCCGCAGGGCGAACCGCAGCATCCTGCGGGCGCTGAGCTGGGCGACGCCCCACTGCTCGCGGTCGAGGGCGCCGACGAGGTCCTCGCGGGCGTTCTCCACCTGGACGTTGGACCACACCAGCGTCATGGCGGCGGCGCTGAACCGGCGGGCGGGCACCGGCACGAGAGCGACCGCGTCCGCGCCATGGACGGTCGCTCCCCCCACGCCGACGACCGGCCGCGCGGTGGACGGCGGCGGGGTGATGGCGCCCGTGGGGGCCGCCAGCGGCATCCGGGGGACGATCGGGCCCTCGTCCCCCCACGCCGCTCGCACCAGACCGAACCGCAGGAACTGGGCGATCAGGGGGCCCGCCTGCGGGGCATCCGAGGCGTCCGCCGTGGCCAGTGTCCGCTCCAGCGTCCGTCCGAAGACGAGTGAGCGCCAGGCCCGCGCCGCCCGATCCCCGAGCACGAACACATCCTGCCGGCCACGGACCACATGCACACGGTCACCGGTCTGCCAGGTGGTGACCTCGTCCGCCCTGGCCAGGGTGATCCGCCCGGACTCGGGCGCGGCGCCCGTCACCCCCAGCTCCGCCGCCAGCCGGGCGCCCGCGGTGACGTAGTCGGCGGAGTCGAGACCGCAGGCGTCCCATGACGCGAGCGTCCGATACCGGGTGGACAACGGGTGCTCACCGACCCGGGCCAACTGCTGGGGCAGCCATTTCGGCTCCAGATACGCCTCCCCACGCCCCGCCAGCCAGGACTTCACCGCCTGCACCAGACCGGCCTCCGTCCAGGCCGCGGCCTCCCGCTCCTGGCCCAGCCGCCGCAGGGCGAGTGAGTACCGGATCGACTGGCGTGCGGCGTGCGCCCACCACGCGCCCGCCATGATCTGGAAGTCGTCGAAGGACATCATGTCCTTGACCTTCGCGACCAGCTCCGGACCGCGCAGCGGGACGCTGCGCAGCAGCCGCTGGCATCGGTTCAGCAGATCCTCCGCGGCCGCCCCGGGGTGGTGCTCCACGGCGGCCCGGAGCGCGGAGAACTGCTCCGCGACCTGTCGTACGGAACGGGTCCTGATCTCCACCCGCCGCCCGTCCACGAACAGGAGCGACGGCATGGTCGGCAGGTCGGCGTCGCTGTCGGAGATCAGGAGGAAGTCGATGTCGGACGAGGAGTTTCCGAAGCCCTCGGCGATCGACCCTTCCAGCACCACGGCACAGTCGGCCGTGGCACGGATCTGCGGAAACGATGTGTCGAGCAGGTGTCGCAGGCATTCCTCGCTGAGGATCACAGGGGTCTCCCAGTCGTGGTGTCGCTCGGCCTCAGGACGTACGCGTCGTTGAGGCGGCCCGCACAGGGCCGCACGCCGTACGCCGGTCGGCGGGGGTGCGGACTCTCGTCGTACGTCCTGCCGGGCCGTCCGCTACGCGCCATCCGGCCGCGGCTGCGGCTGGGGTTCCGCTCCCGGTGGCGCGTCGGCCAGGATCGTCACCGCCCCCGTGGCCCCGTCCACGCGCAGCCGCATACCGGTCTCCAGCTCCCCCATCACGCCCTTGACCTGGACGACCGTGGGAATGCCCAGCTCACGGGCGATGATCGCCACATGCGTCAGCGGGCTGCCCCGCTCGATGACCAGTGCCGAGGCGGACGGCAGCGCGGCGACCCAGCCCGGATCGGTGCGGTAGGTCACCAGCACACCGCCGTTCACCTCCACCGGGGTGTCCGTGACCACGGCACGGGCCTCCACCACCCCGGGGCAGCAGGGCGTCCCGCGCAGCTCGCGGACTCCGGTACGCGCCACCGGGCCCGTCGTGAAGCCGGCCCGCTCCAGATTTCCCCGCCAGTAGGGAGCCCCGCGGGTACGGAACCGGGAGGGCGCGGACAGCCGTTCGTCCGCCGCCCGCTGCTCCTTGCGCAGCTCCACGACACCCCGCAGGCCCCGGTGTCCCGTCGTCCCCTCGTACGCTCCGCGCACCTCGTCGAGCTGGAGGAGGAAGACGTCCGTCCAGTGGTCGATCGCCCCCATCCGGGCGAGGTCGCGGCCCATGGCCCGCAGCATCCGCTTCGCCGAGCCGAACGCACGGGTGCGGCAGAACCTCAGCCGCTCCCGGTTGTTGAGGGCGCTCTGGGCCGTGCGGCGGACGATGCCGTGGACCACCCGGCGCGGCCCCCGCAGATGGGCGTCCAGATACGCGTCCGCCTGCGCGGCGGGGTCGGCGTCCACCTCGGCCGGCGCGGCGCGCACCATCGCGAACAGGGTCGAGGGGTCCTCCCGCAGATCGGGCACCTCAAGCTTGAGTTCGTCGAGGCTGCGATAGCCGTACGCGGCGACGTAGGCGTCCACCGACGCGAGGAACTCCGTGTGGCCGCCCGCGCGCAGCGCCTCATGGGTGCGCTCCGGCGCGGTCTCCCGGACGAGACGGTCCAGTTCGGCGTCCGCACGCACGGCGGCCGCGAGACGCGCCAGCGCACGGGCGGGCTCAAGGGACTCCACCCGCGGACCCGGACTCGCGGCGCTCCAGGTGAGCCAGGGGGGAGCGTCGGGCAGCCAGCGTCGGTTCAGCAGGGCGAGCGCGCCGATGGACCACAGGATCGCCGCGTCCACGATCTGCATCGGCCCCCACTTCTCCAGCAGATCCTTCTCCAGGGCGCGAAATCGCCGATAGACCTCCTGGCCTTCCATCGCGTCGTAGTCGACGTTGTCGAACTCCTCGTACGCCGCGTAGAAGTACGCGATGAAGCGCTCGACCGAGCGGTTCATGGTGAGAAAGCGACGTACGAACACGGCCGCCGTTCTGGCCCGGGTCAGCCGACCGCGCGGGGACGACGCGAAGGTATACGGATAGATCGCCTCCGCCGTCGTGTCGTCCAGTTCCTCCTCCACGCCGATGGCGATCTCCAGGACTCTCCTGTTGAGCCGGTACAGCGGTGCGATACGGACCATCCGGTACCAGTTGAACAGGTTGTAGTAGACCCGGCCATGGAAGTATCCGAGCATGTGAGGGGCCCATTCCGCGATCTCGCGGAGCTCGGCCCGCGGAACCCGCAGGCTCCGGGCGTAGTTCTCGTACACCGTGCCGTAGACCTGGGCCGCGAAGGTGTACGTCAGCGGTGAGACGATTCCGGCGAAGCTCTCGACGATATTCGCGTTGTCCCAGATCCGCAGCTCACCCGTACGCGGGCCGGTCGGAGGGATCCCGGTGGGCCCCAGCGCGTCGTCCCCGGGCGCGGGGTGATCCGGCAGCGCGGTGATGGGACGGGACTGGAGGACCCAGAGGACATCGCCCGCGAACGCCCACTCGATGTCCTGCGGAGCGCCGAAGGCCGCGTGGACGCGCGTCCCGACGTCATGCAGCCGCGCCAGGTCCTTCGCCGTCAGCGACGGACTCTCCCGCTCGGCCCGCGGCACGTCACTGACGAGACATCCGGACCCCGTCGGCGCCGCGTGATAGCGCTCCCGCTTGTCGCCCAGCACGGTCGCGGCCACCGTGCCGGTGGCGGCGTCGAGGGTCACGGTGTCCGCGTCGACCGCCCCCGACACCAGGCCCTCGCCCAGCCCGTAGACCGAACTGACCACGTACCGACGCCGGTCGCCGCTCACCGGATCCGCGGTGAACAGCACACCGCTGCGCTCGGAGTCCACCATCTCCTGGACGACGACGGCGATACCGGCGCCGCGCGGCGGCAGCCCGTGGCGCAGCCGGTAGCGCAGGGACCGCTCACAGAAGACCGACGCCCAGCACCGTCTGACATGGGTCGTCACCTCGTCGAGCCCGGAGACATTCAGCGCGGTGGCGAACTGTCCGGCGAAGGACAGCCGTGAGCCGTCCTCCTCGGCGCCCGAGGAGCGCACCGCGACCCGGCCCCGCCCGACCCGCGCGTAGGCGTCCTCGATGACCGCCGTGGCCCGCTCGCCCAGCTCCCGCGACTCGATGAGTTCGGCCAGCTGCCGGGAGATCTGCCCCGCGGTGTCCTGGGTGATATCGGCGAGGAGCGCGTCGACGCGTCCCGACGTGTTGAGTGCGGTGAGGAATTCCTGGAATACATCGAGACCGACCACGGCCCAGCGGGGAACGTTGAATCCGTTCCGTGAAAGTGTGTGGAGATTCCTCCCCTTGCCGCCCGCTCCACCCGCGACCTCGCTGGGAGGACTTTCGGTGATGATGGCTCGCATGAAACCCCGAGATCTCTGAGAGTCTGTGGTCTGAAGCGCCATTCCGTGAGGCAGCGAGGAAACCGCATGCCGTCGAGGGACTCGGTGAGGATTTCGCCGAGATTAACAGGGTTCCCCACGGGCCTCTCTCGCCTCTCTGGGCGTCTATGGATTTCCCTAGTCACCGATGACCCATGAATGAGCGGCTGTCTCCTCCGCATCTAGAATCCCCTATCAGCTCCCGCACTCGCTTACGTCCCCACCACCCTGGCCGTCCCGGCCAGCAGTGGATCCCTGATGGGCCGGCCTCCATGGCCAGCATCTCCGCAGGTTCTGAACTGGGCAGACGCTGGAGAACGGAGAAAACTCATGCATCCCCTTCCCCCTGGATCACGGCAGCCCGCCATCCTCCAGACCATCCATATGCGCGATCCGGTGCGGTACTTCGAGACCCTGCGGCGACGCCATGGGCCGGTGTTCCGCATGAAACTGCTCGGACTCCCGCCCCAAGTCGTCGTCGGGACGGCCGAGCTGGCGGCCGAGATCTACCGCACCGACGGCGACGGAAGCCGCGCCGGAGCGCTGCGCGCGGGATACGTGCCGTGGCTCGGAGAGCACTCCCTGCTCACCAACGACGGCGAGGAGTGGTGGCGCCACCGCAAGCTGCTCAGTCCCGCCCTGCACGGCCGGTCCATCGCGAGCTATCCCGGGATGATCGCCGAGATCGCCGCGGAGAACATCGGCACATGGCCGCGCGGCCGCCCGTTCCCCCTGCGTGAGCGGATGCAGGCCATCACCCTGGAGGTCACCCTCCAGGTGGTCTTCGGTGTCCGTGACACCGAGCAGGGAGTCCGGCTGCGCGCCGCTCTCATGGCCCTGTCCCGGGCCACCGGATCCCCGGCCCTGTTCCTGACACCCCCACGACTGCGGACCTGGGCGGAGAGGTCACGGCTGGCGATGCGTCTGCCGTTCCTGCCGACGACCCGCGCCCAGCGGGCCGCCACCCTGGTGGACGACGTCCTGTTCGCTGAGATCGCCCGGCGCAGAGACGAGCAGGGCGAGGAGGCCACCGATGTCCTCGGACGGCTCCTCCAGGCCCGGGACGACCAGGGCCGCCCGATGCGCGACCAGGAGATCCGCGACGAACTGCTCACCCTGCTGGAGGCCGGCCTGGAAACCACGGCGACCGGTCTGTCCTGGACCTTCGAGCGGTTGATGCGCACCCCGGAGGTACTCGGTCGACTCCAGGAGGAGATCGACCGAGGCGAGGACGACACCTATCTGGACGCGGTCGTCAAGGAAGCGCTGCGGTCCCGCCCGGTGATCTTCGGCATGGGGCGTCTGCTGGACAAGCCGTTGCGCGTCGGTCCGTACGAGGTCCCCGGCGGGTGGGTGGCCATCCCGATGTTCTCGCTCATCCTCCAGGACGAGGCGGCGTATCCCGACCCCGGGGAGTTCCGGCCGGAACGCTTCCTGGGGGAGAACGCCAAACCAGCGCAGAAGTCGTTCCTCCCCTTCGGTGGTGGCCGCCGCTACTGCGTCGGCGCGCAACTCGCCACGATGGAGATGAAGGTCATCATGCGCGAGGTCCTCCGACAGGTGCGGCTGACACCCACCGACCCCGCGCCGGAGGCCCAGCGCATGTGGCACGCCACGCTCGTCCCGGGCAGGAACGCCGTCGCGGTGGCCCGGGACCAACCGGTGAGAAGCGGGCCGACGTCCCGGGACCAATCGGTGAGGAGCGGGCCGACGTCCCGGGAGTCCACCTGTCCGGTGCGTCCGGCGCCGCCGGAACGATGAGAGCCCTGCCCGCCCGCACGCCCGCCCTGCTCCGGCGCGCGCCCGAGCCCGCTCGCCTGCCCGCCCCGGCTCAGGTGAACGCCCGCACACCGCTCCCGCCCGGTGCCGTGCTGGGGCTCCCGGCCTTCATGACCGGTGTGACGTGCCCTCCGTGCCGCGTGGCCTGAGGACTGTCCTGTCACCGCCCGCCGGGGATCGCGGGACAGCCCTCAGCGGACATCCCGCTGCTCCAGCCATGTCGTCATCGCCTGGTTGGTTTCGTCCGGCCTCTCTTGCTGTATCCAATGGCCGCAATCCAGATTGACCACATCCACATGGGGCACGAACTCCGCCAGGTTGGCGGATTTCTGGATCACGTCCCGGTCGCCGTAGATCATGAGCGTGGGCTGCCGGATGATCGGGTCCACGTCCGCCAGCAGGCGCCAGTTGCGGTCAAGGTTCCGGTACCAGTTCACACTGCCCGTGAACCCTGTCGATGCGAAAGCCGAGACGAAAACGGCCAGTTCGCTGTCGCTCATGAGGGGATCGCCGAGTGGGGTTTCCGATCTGGCGAGATCGATCAGCGTCATACCCGGCTGAGGTTCCCTGGGGGGCTCGTTCTTCCGGTACATATTGCGAAGGAACCGGAAGGTGTTCTCTTCGAACACGGCGTCCGCGACGCCTGGCCGCCGATTGAAGTGGACGAAATAGAAGTCGCCGCCGAACGCATCCTCCATGAACTCGATCCAGGGCCTTTCTCCGCGGCGTCCGCCGACCCGACCGGCGATCCCGTGCACCGCCCCGAGGATTTCGACCTCGCCGCGAGCTGGCGCGAGATCGCCGACGAGGTCGAGCGCAAGCGAACGCCCCTGGAGATCCAGGCGGTGTGCGTGCCCCACGGGATGGGCCTGCTCCGGATGGCGCTCGGCGACCGGCTTGAGGTGGGAGGTGCCACGACCGACGGCCGCGTCGAGGTCGTGATCCGCGGCAGCGACGCGTACGTGCTCGCGGGCGAGCTCTCCGGGCTCGTCGCATGGCTGGAGGTGACCGGCCCTCCGGAGGTGCGAGACCACCTGGCCTCGATCGGCGACGCGCTTGTCGAGCGATATGGCTGAGACGGCCCCTTCCTCCCACGGAGCCAGATGGCGCGGGCCGTGGCGGCTGTGGCGCCGGTTCACCCACCGTGATCACCCACGCGCACGATGTCCGACCTCGAACAGGGACTCGGCGACGCCGTAGATCGCGGCGGGCGTGCCCGCCAGCAGGGTGACGATACCCGCCCGCAGCGCTATCCGTGTCCGCTTGCTCTGCGTGGAGATACCTCCTGGTGGTGATCATCGACTGCCGGTGAACATACGCGTACCGTAGCCTCTCGTACATGCGCTGACCTGCGGATTCGCCCCTCCAAGCAGAACTCCGCGGTCCGCTGGAAGGTGTGAGGACGACACGTGCCCGCCGTGCCGCGTTCCCCGCGAGTGGTTCACGGGTCCCCGGGGGTCTGGCCGTGGGGGGCGCGGTGGCGCGCAAGACCGGTGGTGTCGATGGTCTCCAGGAGGTTGTGGCGGTGGGCGGTCGCCCATCCATGACGGCGGGCGAGTGTGGCGAGTTCGGCGTCGGGCTCGAAGGCGACCGGGTGAGCGGTCTGGTGGAAGATCTCGGCGTCACTGATGGAGTTGCCGATGGCGAAAGCGATGTTCGGACGGGCGGTGGGGTGTACGCCCAGGGCTCTGAGGGCGCCGGACTTCCCGCCGGGCAGGCCGAGGGCGGTGCTGAGCGTCCCGGTGTAGCGGTCGGCGTGGGTGTCGGCGATCGTACCGAGGGCGTGGGCGATGCCCAGATCGGCCGCCGCCAGGCGGACCACCTCCTGCGGGCTGCCCGAGATGAGCAGACAGGTGAACCCGGCGTTCTCCAGCAGGCTCAGGAGCGGGCGGGTGAAGGGGAACAGCCGCTCGCGGGCGGCGGCCCAGACCTCGCCCGCGGCCCCCGCCACATCGGCGGGGTGCCGGTCCTTGAGCGCCGCGGCGTAGTGGGCGTAGACGGCGCTGGCGGCCGGAGTGAGAGGGTCACGGCCTTCGTGGTAGCGCTGGAGCGCCGCCAGGGCCGCGTCGGCGTGATGGGTGTCGGCGATCCCGGTCCGTGCCAGATGCGCGAGCAGGTCGGTGCCCAGCACACCGGGGAACAGGGTGCCGTCCATGTCCAGTACGGCCAGCGGTGGGGCGGGGCTGTTCACGAACCCTGCCTGCGGTCGCGTTCGCGGTAGGCGGCCAGTGCCGCGTCGAAGTCGGCGCGGTCGAACTCCGGCCACATCTTCGGGCTGAAGTACCACTCGGCCTGGGCCGCCTGCCAGGACAGGAACCCGGAGGTGCGCAGCTCACCCGAGGTGCGGATGATCAGGTCGGGGTCGGGTTGGCCGCCGGTGGACAGCCGCTGGCCGAATGTGTCCTCCGTCAGAGCGGCAGCAGAGCCGACGGGGGCGGAGAGCAGGCCGCGCAGGGCGGCCAGGATGTCGGCACGGCCTCCGTAGCCGATCCCGAGGTTGACTGTCATCGCGGTACCCTCCCGGCTGCCCCGCTCGGCGTCGCGTAACGCGGCGACGAGCGGAGCGGGCAGCAGCTCGGCGACGCCGATATGGCGCAGCCGCCAGGCAGGACGGGTGAGCAGCCGGGGCAGGATCTCGCTGACCGTCGCGTACAGCACCTCCAGTTCCGCCGCGGGCCGGTGCCGGGCGTTCCGGTCGGAGACCATGAACAGGCTGACGACCTCCAGACCGCTCTCCTCGCACCAGCCGAGTACGTCGGGGATGCGGCGGAATCCACGGCGGTGGCCTTCGCTCACGGGCAGCCGGTGCCGTCGTGCCCAGCGGCGGTTCCCGTCGAGGAGGATGCCCAGATGGCGCAGCTCGGGCGGCGGAGACGTTGCTGGCAAGACCATTCCTTCCACGAGCACGCCAGGGGGGCGCTTTACCGCGTCCGCGGGACAGCGAGGGCCGATCCGGTCGGTGGGAGGGACAGGGCGGGGCGAGCGCGTGGTAGCGAACGGGGCGACCACGCGTATACCGGGCCGGGCATGCTCTCTGGGCGGCCCATTGGGCGGACCACCGTGCGCGGCGGTCAGATCGCCCGGGAACCGCTGATCGCTCGCCCCGATCACGAGAGCCCTGTCGCCCGGAGCGAACGGGGTGTGGCACCCGGCCGCCACGACAGGTCCACCGCGTACGCGTACGCGGTGGACC